>JAPLUN010000405.1 GCA_026397715.1 Verrucomicrobiota bacterium | reverse complement strand
ATCGACAGGATCGTGAGTCCTGAGCCAGGGGGCGGTCTACTGGTGTCTGTTCCCATTCCGAGTCCTTGGCCATCGCTATCGCGACGGCTCTATCTCTTCAAGGATGGGGAAATATAGAGACAAGCCAGGGGTCAGCTCGCGAAGCGAGTGCCACCCCTGGACCAAATTAGAGGTTGCCATTTTCTCAAGGCCGCATGCCGAAGGTATGCGAGAAACGTTCTTCGTCCCAGCAATCACGCCACCACCTCAATCCGGCTCGTCCCGCCCGCACCGCGCACCACACGCACCTGCGTGGTCAGCCGGTCCTTGAGCAGTTCCACATGCGAGATCAAACCAATCGTCTTCCCTCGCGATCGCAGATTCTCCAGCGCACTCAGCGCCACCTCCAGCGTCTCGGAATCCAGCGTGCCAAAACCTTCGTCAATAAACAACGAATCAATTGGATGATGCCGGCTCGCCAGCTCGCTCAGCCCCAGCGCCAGCGCCAAACTTGCCAAAAAGCTCTCACCTCCGGAAAGACTCTCCATCGGCCGGTCCACATTCGCCTGATACAGATCCACAATGCGCAGATCCAGCTCATCGCCCTCCGCCGCCATGAGGCGATAGCGCTCCGCCAGCGATTTCAAATGCTCGTTCGCCAGACCGATAAGCTGCCTCAGTGTCAGCGACTGCGCGAACCGTGAAAACTTCGCCCCGTCTGCCGATCCAATCAGCTCCTTCAGGCGTCCCCAGCGCAACGCCTCGGCCTCTGCCGCCTGCAGTTCAGCACCGCCAGACTCTCGCCGCTTCCGTGCCTCATTATCATTGCGGATCTGCTGCTCCAGCGATCCCAGCTCGGTGCGCTTATTCGCAAACGCATCGTTCAATCGTGTCGCGTTCGCATCCAGTTCGCTCAAGGCCTTCTCATCCAGCACGCTTTGCCCTGCAAACGGCTGTCGGCGTACTTCAAGCTGCTCCAGCTTGGCCATTGTCGCCGCGCTCTGTGTTTGCAGTGCATTCAGTTTTGTCTCCGCTTCACGCCAGATCTTCTCAGCCGCCGTAACACGACCTTCATGCTGCTGACGATCTTCGCCAAGCGTCTTGCCACCGAGCAGGTCATTCAACTGCGCCTTCAACGCATCCGCCTTTGCCCGCAGTGTCACACCTTCAGCCTTCAATTCATCAAGACGCTTCGTCTTCGCCTCCTGCTCCTGCTGTGCGAGCTGGATGGCGCTTTCAATCTTATGCCGCTCGCTGCGCTTCTGCACCGACTCATCACGTTTCTTCGCAAACAATGCGGCACGCTGCTCCAGCACGCCGATTTCACGCTCAGCCTCCTGAGGTGAGGCCGGGCCGTTCAGTTGCGCACCAACGAGACTGCTCTGAACCACGCCGCGCTTTTGCTCCTCTTCAGCACTCCATTGTTCCAACACTCCATCCGTCTGCGCCTCCAGCTCACTAACGCGCTTCTTGATCTCCGCGATACGTTTTTGCTCCGCAGCCACCTCCGCCTCGTTTTTCGCCAGCTCACGCTCCTGCATTGCGAGCTCGCGATTTGCTTTCTCATGCTGCTGTTCGAGGCCCTTGAGGAGCTTCCGTGCGGCTTGCAGCTGCGATTCAAAATTCGTTTCCGTCTGCGCAAACGGATGCTCCAGTGCTCCGCAAAGAGGGCACTCCTCGCCCGGTTTCAAATCCTGCCGATGCTCGTCAAAACCCGCGACCTGCTCGGCATGTCTTGTCAGCTCTCGCTGCGCTTCGAGGGCTTTCGTCAGCCGCTCCATCTCCGCACGCTCCGTCTTCGCCTTGGCTGTTCCTTCCGTGCCTTGCTTGACCAAAGCAGCCGCAGCTGACTCCGTTTTGCTGAGGTTCTGCTGGAGCACCAGCGCTTCCGCATGGCGCTTCCGGCCTTCCGCGAGTTTTTCAAACACCCCACGCCATTCGCGCACAGCCACACGCAGCTTGGGCAAAATCTCTCCGAGTTCTGCATCACCCGCGTTTTTCTTGAGCCACGCTTCAAGAGCCTGCGTCTCATCAGCATGTGCCGCGAGCGCCTTCTCCGCGGCCTCGCGTCGCGCCGCCGCCTCCTTTTGTTCCTTCGCCCACGTTTGATACATCGCACGGCTCTCGCCGAGCTGCTTTTCAAATTGCTCGCTCTGCGCAGCCATGCCCGCCGCCTGCTCCCACACCGGTTCGCGTTTCGCACGTTGCTGCTTCGCCTCTTCAGCTGCGGTTCTCGTTTTTGAAACCTCAGCACTCAGTCCAGCCTGCGACTGCTGCAGCGCTTGATGCGATGCGGTGAGCTTCGCGACTTCTGCCACGATGCCTGCATGCTCACGATGGTCGCGCAGTTGCTGTGCTGCCGCCTGGCTCTCGGTCTGGAGTCGTGAGGCATTGGTTTGGACCTCAGCGAGACTGCCTTCCAGATATGCGCGGCCTGCATCGTCCAGCACCGTCACCGCACCGAGTCGCTCCTTCAGCGTGCGTGCGGCTTCATCCTTCGCCTTGTGAGTTTCAAAGGCCAGCACTGACAGATCGCTGTAAATCTCGGTGCCTGTGATCTTCTCCAACAGTTCCGCGCGCTCGTTCGGCTTCGCTTTCAGGAACGCCGCAAACTGCCCCTGCGCCAGCAGCACGGAGCGCAAAAAGCGATGCACATCCAGGCCGGTCTTTTCCTCGATGATTCGATCCATCTCAGCCGCCTTCTCAGCCAGGATTTCTCCTGTTGTGGCATTGGCCAGCCGGCGCTCCACCGGCTGCAGTTTCCCATCCGCCTTGCCGCGTGCACGCCGCAGCCGCCAGATGGCGCGCAGCTTTTCACCACCCGTTTCAAAATCCACCTCGGCCAGACATTCCGCCGTGTGCCGGCTCATCATCTCATCCGCCCTGTCATTGCCATAACGTGCTGCGCGGCCATACAGCGCCAGCGTCATCGCATCCAGCAAAGTCGATTTCCCCGCGCCCGTCGGCCCAGTAATCAAAAACACCCCCGCCGCGCTCAGCGGCACCGCATCAAACCGCACCTCATGCGTACCGCTGAGCGAGTTGAGATTCTGAAGTCGGACAGCTAGGAGGCGCATGCAGTGGTTGGCTTCGTCATTTGCGTTTCAATAAGTCAGCTTCCTGCCCAGATTTGGTGGAACTCGGTGCCTTTGAATTCGATATGCCACGCAAATCCGTCGTTGTCTTTCATCTCGACCACAATCACCCATTTTGTCTTGTCGGTTTCTTCGGGATCAATCCAAACATGAGGATGTTGAATGTCCTCTGATGTGATCTTCTGCGGTGCATGGTATTCGGACAAGCGTTGCTCTGCCAGACGGATTCATTGAGGCAATGCAGACAGAGCTTTCGTGGATCGGTCTAAATCCTCATTGGTCGGCCCTTTCATGCCGGTTGAAATCGCCAAGAACATGGGCAACCCCATGAAGCGAGCCCGCTTTTCAGGTATAGGAAACACAAACCCATGATCTTGATCCCACTTGAGAATTTTCGGATTTAGAGAGTTCGCCGATTTGTGGCGGATCATTGCCACGATGGAAACCAAACCAATCACGCTGATGGCGACAGCTGCTGTCCATTTAATCGGCTTGTTCATGAAAGTATCGTTCTAGTTCACTTGGTCATTTGTTTCTCTCTCATCGCCAGCAGTTCATCAAACACCGCACTCAGCTCCTCACCCTCAATCTGCTTTTCCTTCAGCAGTTCACGGAAAACCTCACGTGGCTGGAGTTCGCTGAGTGCAGGTCCTGTATGCTCCCAGGTGGAAGCAAGACTCAGAGGCAGGTCCGCGAGCACTTTCAAAACTTCAAATCGACCACCTGCGGCTTCGCGGATCAGCCGGTCAAGATCGGGCTCCGGGGCATCGAGTTTCACTGTGACTTCGGCCCAGCTTGCGACAGCAACTTTTTCCAAATCAGCAGCCAGTGTGGCTCGGCTGACACGGACCCGGGTCAGCAGCCGAGTGACAGGGATCGGAAGCGTCTCGATTTTCATCCCCTCGGTATCGATCACAACGACCGATTTTCTGTCCGCAGCTTCAGAGAAACTGAGCGCCACGGGTGAGCCGCTGTATCGCACATGTTCAAGCCCCGCGACTCTCTGCGGTTTATGCAAGTGCCCCAACGCTGTATAGCCAAAGCCCTCAAACACATCCGCGCCCACAGCGCCGAGATTGCCGATGTGGATGTCACGCTCGCTGTCGCTGGTGCTCGCGCCGAGTACGGTGAGATGCCCCATCGCGATGATGGGGCGCTTGCCCGCCAGCGCACGGCAGGCACCGAGTTGCGCGGCATAATGATCACGAATGGCGGCGCGTACCTGGCTTTGCACATCCGTCATGGCCTCACCCACCGCAGCCTGCCGCAGATCGCGTTCTCGCAGGAAAGGCACGGCAGCGACAACGGCCTCGCCGAGATCAACGACGTTCTCACCCGCATGGCCAAACACATGCACCTCAAAGCGCTTCAGCAACTCACGCGGTGCATTGAGATGCGAAGCGGAGTCATGATTGCCGCCAGTGATGACGGCTTTCACGGTGCGCAGATCGGCAAGGCGTTTGAGGAAGTCAAAATACAAGCCCACAGAATCCTGCGGCGGGTTCGCTGCATCAAAGACATCCCCGCTCAGCAGCAGCGTGTCGATTTTCTCGGTGCGCAGTGTGTCGATGAGCCAGTCAAGAAAGGCGGCATGCTCCGGCAGGCGGTCACGCTCAACGAGTCGGGCGCCGAGATGCCAGTCAGCGGTGTGGAGGATGCGCATGCAGTTGAATAGAAAGGGTGCATGCTCCTGCAAGCGCCGTCATCAACAACAGTCCGTTGAGCGTTCAGCTCACTGACATGCCCACAACAGCGCTCAGTTCCGATTCAGAAGTTTCCGCACTTCGTCTTCAGAGTACGCGCTCTTTTTGCCCTCACCCCGGTCATTGTAGTTTTCGATGATCTTCGGTGCTTTGCCGAAGCTTTTGGATCGTGTCAGGGCGGATCCGGTTTTGAATTGATTGTCTGCCCCGCTGAACAGGCTGTCGCCTTCGCGGGCCTTCTGGTTGCCAAAGCGGGACTCGCCGGCTTTGAAGGTGCTGTTCTTGCCGAGGGCCTGCTTGTCTCCCAGCGCGTAGGTCATGTCGAACTTTGCCTTTGATTTGCCGTACACGCTCTGGCTTGTCTTGAACTCCTTCTGCCCGGCATACGAGTTGCTGCCGTTGAAGCTTTTGGAGTTATGCATCTGCTTTTGAAAATGAGATCCCGCGCTGCCTTTTGACAGCTTTGGATCATTCATGTATTTCTCATACTGGCTGCGCTTGGTCATGTCCACTCCCGAAGTGGTGCGCTGCAGCAGCTTTTGCTCTGATGGATCCACCTTTTTCTTTTTCGTAGTGGTCTTGGTGGAGCACTGGCACAGGACAACGCCTGCACTGATGCAGATCAGAAGTCGCATGGTTGGATTCATGGTTTAGGCGTGGTTTTGGCGGTCGTCTGCCGGGCGAGGAACAGGATTTCCTGCTTCACACCTCCTGGCAGGCGGAACTTTGGCAGCTCCGTTTCGATGTTCGTTAGTCTGCCCCAGCTTTGGTAGAGTTCAAAGATCAGTTTTGCCGACTCGGCCGGCATGGTCCAGTTCATGCGCATGAGAAAAATCTCCGCCGCTTCAAATTCCTTCTGACGAATCAGGAAGCGCACCTGCGCGGCAAACAGCTCCGGCTGCAGCGCAGCGGTGTCTTCCAGCCGCTGCAGCGCCGCCCCCAGCAGTTCATGCGCGAGCCCTGCATGGCCGGTGTCCTCAAAGGCCTGCGCCCACTGAATGGTCTGCGCGCCGCCGGGGAAAGTCAGCCGCAGCGTCTCACTAAAAAGTTCCTTCACCGTCGTCTCATCATGCAGGGCATGCGCCACACGCACGGCCAGCGGCAGCTTGCGTCCCTGCTCGCGGAATGTCGGAATGCCAGCCACGATTTCGCAGGCGTCCCAGGCCCAGGCCGCACGGCCTGCCTTGAGCATCTCTTCAGCAGCCAGCTCGATGCAGATCCGGTCTCTCTCCTCCACCTTCTGCCAGGCGCTGATAAAATCCTCATGCGCTTCCTGTGGAAGTCCCGCCGTGAAGGCGCTCAGCGCCAGCGCCGCAAGCGGCCGGTCCGTGCCCGCCCGCGCCTCGGTGCGCAGCATCGCGGCCCAGCCTGCGGCCTGCTTGCCTGCGGCCAGCCCTTTAAGCCAGCCATGCATGTCCTTGAGCGTGTCTTGATCCCGGGTCGTCGTGCGGAACAGCGCGGCGATCTGCGCCCGCCCGCGTTCGGGCGCCCAGTCAGCCGCTGCAGCCAGCACCTTGAGCTGTTCCAGCCGCAGCGTGAAGCGTTCATGGTCGCCCTTGATGGTGCGGTCCGCCTGCGTGAGCAAGTTCAGCGCCTCAGCTGCACGGTCATGGGTACGCAGCCCGGTTGCCAGCGCCACCACGCAGGGCAGGGATTTGCGTTCGACACACAGCGTCATCAGATCACGCACATCATCCCAAGCACCCGCAGCGGTGGCGATCTGGCAGCGCAGTTTCAGCAGGTCCTGCGCTACAGGGTCCAGCGGCTCGGCGAGAGGCACTTCACGCAGCAGCTTCAGTGCGGCCTGAGGTTGCGCAAGACGTTGCAGAATCTGACCACGATGCAAACTGGCCTCGATGTCGAGGTCAGTGCCTGCCTGATCATTCGCCACATAGCAGGCGTGAAGACGATCCCATGCCGAGAGCGCCGCCTGATCGTTCTGCATGCGTTCCTGCAACAGGCCGAGTTCACGCAGGTAGGAAACCTCATGCGGGCGACGGCGTTCGAGCACCTGGGTAAACTGCTCGCGAAAGCCCTGACGGCGCAGCTCATCCACATTGAAATTCCGCGCGAGGAACAGCGCGTGCTTTTCGCGCAGGGTGTCATCACCCGGCTGCGGCGGCTTGAGAGGGGGTTCGGCCAGCAGCAGCTTGAGAGAGAAGCTGAGCCCCGGCTCAATCTCCATCGACGTTTCACACACTCGCAGAAGCCACAGTGCATAGTCGGGATTGGACGGCGCGCGGTCTGGCAGCATGCTGTAAATGTCGATGGCCTCACGCACAAAGCCCGCGCTCTCCAAACGGCTGCCGAGGTTGCCGAGTGTATCCACCGAGTGCTCCGTGCGAAGATCGACCGCTGCCAGGTGCTCGCGGATCAGGCGCCGCCGCGTGGGGTAGTCCACGGCACGCAGCCTGCCCAGCAGGTCATTGATACGCCATTCGCCAAATTCCGAATCCGAGCGTGGGCCCAGCATCGTGGCTCCATAGTGCTTGGCCAGGGAGGCGTTCGCATCTTTAACCACCCCGCCAATGCCCTGCTGCACCAGCAGCGCTTCGATCTCCCGCGTCTCCTCCCACAGGCTGCGCAGATGCGGAGGTTCTTCATAGCGTGACGATCCTTGGGGTTGCAGGCTGCCTTTGGAATCCGTCATATCACGCTGGGCGATGAACGGCCCGGACAGAAACCGGCCCAGTGATTCGCCACCAGTTTGATCCGCACCTGACAAGCCCGCCACCGCAGCCTTGCGAATGGCCGTCAGCGCTGAAGGCTGGGTGCGTTGCAGCCTGCGCCAGGCACCCTGCAGCGCCTCCCCGCGTTGCTGCTCAGAGCTCGTCATGCGGCTCAGTGAAGACAGGCTCAGCAAAAAAGGATCATACGTGGTGCGGTAGTTTTCTGCTGCCACGGGGCCACGCACCGCCACATCGAGGTACTGCCGTGCCAGTTCCCAGCGCTCCGCGCTTTCCGCGATGCGTGCGAGGAACAGCGAGTAATCCATTTCCATCTCCGGTGAATTGATCGGCAGGCTGGCACCGAGCGCCAATGCCTCGTCATATCGCTGCTTGTCCTGCAGCTTGCGGGTCAGTTCCACGATGGCTGAGTTGCGCAGCACCCTGCAGGTGCCCAATTGTGCGAGGCTGCTGGGACGAAAGCGAAAACTGTTCACATCTACCAGCATCGAGACACAGGCTTGCAGCAGGCTGGCACGCGTCTTCAGCACTTCAGGCGACCAGCCTTTCTCACTGGCCCAGCGTACCGCCTCATCCATCCCATGGCTGTGAAGCATCAGCCAGAGCATCGCAAACTGCGCCTCCAGCGTGGTAGTGTCAGGCAGCACCTTCTTCAGCACCACGCGAAACTCCGCACCTGCACCCGCATAAAACAGCGCCCAAAGTTTCTCCACTTCGTTCCCCTGTGCCCCACTGCTCCATTGTTTGATCCATTGACTCAGCGCCTCTCCACCGTGGGTGTTGCGCAGTTTTGCCAGTTCTTCAATCGCCCGCAGTCGCACCAGGGCAGCGTCCTCTGGCAGTTCAGCAAACTCCGCCCTTGGCTGTCCAAGGAAAGCCCGCAGCGTGTCCAGATCCTTGCGCTCCAGACCCGGCGCAAGATCCAGCAACGAGACAATGTCCCCTGTCGTCACGCCTCCGCCCGTGCGCCGCGTATCCGTCAACGGCAGCGGCGCACGAACACCCGTGGTCGCGTAATTGCGGGCCTTCACCGGCGCTGCCAGCACCGCCTGCAGCTGCTTCTCCGCCTCTGTTTCATCCGCAAATCGCAGGCACTTCAGCGCCAGCCGCAGCCGCGCACGACCATCCCACGAGCGCACCTGGGTCATCTGCTCATAGACCCTTCGCTCCGCCTCATCTTGTCCCGAGCTTTGATAGTACTTCGCCAGTTCCTCCAGCGCTGTCGCATCTTGGGCAAACCGGCTCTCAAGGCGCCGCCGCACACGGTCCGCCTCGGTGATTTGAAACGTCTGTTCCAGCAGCTCGACCAATCGCCTCGACTCGGCCGCAATCTCTTTGGGCGGAGCCACTGCCGCGATCTGTTTCTGGAAATAAATCGCCGACTTCAGGTCCGCCACCTTCAACGCCGCATCGCGCAGTTGATCCAGAGAAAACGGCGTGTCTGGCGCGGTGTAATAAGCCTGCTTCATGCTCGCGAACGCCTTCAGATGTTCGCCGCCACGTTCAAACACCTGCGCCAGTGCCTCATGATAAAACCCGTCAAACGGATGCCGCTGCACCCGCTCAAGGAGTGCGTGCTCCAGGAGCTTCAGGCGGTCGCGCATCACACTCGGTGCCAGTTCGCCGCCGCTTGCGTCAGAGAAGGTCAGCCGGTCGATGCATCGTCTCAGCACTTCGCGGCGGCGCTTCACATCCGTCTCACGTTCCAAAATCTGCGCCTGCACCTCCACGTGATCCGTGATGCGGTGCTGCCGCAGCAGAATGTCCGCATAATTTTCCAAAAGCGGTATCGCCGCCGGGCCTTCGATCCGCTTCACCGCCTGTTTCCACAGCGCCAGCGCATCATCCGCACGGCGTTGCAGGAAATAAATTTGGGACAGCGCCGAGAGAAGCTGCCCTGAGTCTGGAAACTCGCGATACATGCGTTCCAGCAGCTTTGCCGCCGCCACGCCCGGTGGCGGCAGGGGATTGTCGCTCTTCCATCCGGGGCTGCTCGTCTCTGAGTCCACCCGCCGCTAAGACTCCATTAGCAGTTCCGCCAGCCGCAGCGTGTACCGCACGCGTCCCGCAGCGTCCAGGTCAGAGAGGCGCCGCAGCTGCCGCTCCATCAGTGCATAGTTTTCATCCTCTTGGGCCAGATCCAGTTTCAGCTGCTCCAGCACCAGTGAGGCTGGCTGTTTTTTCTCCGTTACCGCATCAAATTCCAAAGCATTCAGCAATTGGTATGCATCCTCGAACTGGCTCGTGCGCACTGCCCACCAACAACCGCGAAACCTCGTAGCTTGGGCGTCTTTGGATTTGAGATCGACCTTCCTGGCGCTGGCAATGACTGTTTGTGCGAACTCCAGCACCCTCTCCGGCAGTTTTTCACGTTTTGTGCCTTCGGTGTCCTCGCTTGCGAAGCCCGTGCCGGTAAATGCATCGGGCAGCTTGAACTCGCCGTTCGTCGCCGGCTTGACCGTTGCCTTCGTGTCGCCCATCAGGATCGAGAGCATGCGCTCATCCACATCCACGCGCTCCTCGTCGGTCGTGCTGGCATGCCAGGCTTTTTCTATCCACTCCGCAGCCTCGTCATTCTCGCCCTGTTCAGCGAGCAGTTCCGCCAGATGCAGCCAGGTGCCACGGCTTGCACCAGGTTTCGAAACTGCTTCACGTGCCAGGATGATGGCGCTGTCGAGGTTGTTGCTTGCCGCCAGGAAGGTCGAGGCGTCGCTCAGTCGTTTCTGCCGCTCCTCCGGCGTGGTCGCACTTTCGGTAAATCCATGGAGCAGCTTGTCCTCCGCCACCACATCACGGCGGGCACGGAAAAAGCCCGCCAGATCAAAGACAGCCTCTGCTTTCTGCGGATCACGCTCCACGCGTGAGCGCAGGATGGTTTCAATGACGGCGTCGAGCGCACGTGTTTGTGCAAATCCTAGAACCTGCTTTTCCACGTCGGTGGAGCTTTGCATTTCCAGCAGCTTCAGGAGGCGCTCTTTTGCGCTGTTTGCATCTCCATTGCGCAAATCTGCCTCGCAACGCAGCAGCACAATGGCTGTCAGGTCGGTGCCGTCGTTTTTGATGCGCTCATCCAGCAGCTTCGCAGCCTCGGCGGCACCTTCGTGATCCAGCAGGGTTCGTACGAGCTGCCAGCGGTAATCTTCCACTTGGGGCACGGCCTGGACCAGGGTGCGCAGCCAGCGGACCTGCTCATCGGGTTCGACGGTCAGTTCGAAGAAACGTGCGGCATCCAGGAGTGTTTGTTCTGAAGGAGGGGAGGCCTTGGCGGCTTCCACCAAGGTCTTGCGGAGATCCTCCAGGGTTCCAAAGCGTTCATGCAGCCGCACTCGCCTGCGGAAAAAGTCAAAATAACGACCGTCGCGGAAATGCAGCAGGGCCAGCCCGTCGGTGAGCGCCTTGTCAGCTTTTACGAACTGATCGGCGTGTTCGTAGATGCGCGCCAGATCGTAGAGGGCATCGAGTTTGCGCTGGGGGTCTTTTTGATCGGCTAGCTTGGAGAAGAAATTCGCTGCACGTTCTGGAAATCCGGCCTGCAAAAGCAGCTGCGCCACCTGGCGGGCGAGGTCAATGTCCTGCGGCTTTTGCTTCGCGGCGCGCTCATATGCGTCGGCTGCCTCTGCATTTCTTCCACTTGCCATGGCTAGCCCTCCCAGTTCGATCCATAGCTGGGGGGCCTGGGGATCATCGGCAGGGGTGAGTTCAGCGGCTTTCTTGATCAGGGTGAAAGCCGTGGCGGGGTCGGAGAGTTCGCGGGCTACTTCGGCGCGTGATTTTAGCAGGATGAGGTTTTTTGGCGCAGCCTTGAGCAAATCGTCGTAAAGCTGTGCAGCGCGTTTCAGGTCGCCGCTGCGGCGGATGAGGTGGGCTTCGACGATTTTGACGGCTTCAAACTTGGACTTCTCGGCCTGCTGGGAGACGTTTTCGACGAGGAGCTTCGTTGCGTCATGTTTCTCATATAGGGCCCAAAGGAGGTCCAGGACGCGTCCATATTCCGGTTGTTGCACCAGAAGTGACAAATATTCATTGGCCAGCTTTGTTTCGCGCTCGGCCCACGGTTTTGAGGTGGTTTGTGCGTTGATTTGCAACGCCAAAGCAAGGGCCAGAGCCCCTGCAAGGTGCCTGAATTTCCGGAACTGACGCGGCATCAACTTCACGGGTTGATCATAGATGGCTTTGCGGGCTGCGCCAAGCTGCAAGACGTTGCACTGAGTTACTTCAGGAGCTTGGCGAGATCGGGGGCCACTTTGTGGAGTTCTTCGGCGATGATGGCGGCGATGATTTGGGCACCGTGGTCGTTGAGGTGGGTGCGATCGGTGGTTTTGGCGTCGGAGGGGGGGCGGATGACTGGGGGGTTGAATGTGTCGGATTCCGCAATTCCGAGCTTGTTGTGGAGGTCGACGCTGCGTTTGAAGAGGTCGACGAGGGGGACCTGCTGTTCGGCGGCGACTTTGGTGGCGGCGTCGGCCCAGGGTTTGAGTTCGCCGCGGATTTTGTCCTTGTCGAAAACGCGGCGGGCGAGGGAGGTGACGAGGATGGGTTTGGCGCCGATGGCGCGGGCTTCTTCGATGAAGCGGGTGAGGTTCTGCGGGAAGGTGGTGGCGGGGTCGGTTTCGCGTTTGGGGCCTTTGCCGGGCATGTCGTTGTGGCCGAACTGGATGAGGATGTAGGCGGGTTTGGAGTCGAGGACTTTTTTCCAGTTGCCGGTGTCGCGGAAGCTTTTGGAGCTCTGGCCTCCGGCGGCGAAGTTGAGGCACTCGGCGTTGGGGCCGAGGAGTTTGGCGAAGGCGGCTCCCCAGCCGGCTTTGTCGGTGACGGTTGAGTCGCCGGCGAGGGCAACTCTGGTGCGGGTTTCGTCAGCGTGGCTGACGCTGAGGCTGAGGGCTAGGAGGAGGAGGCTGCGGCGGAGCATGGTCGGACTTTAACGTCCGATTTTCTGCCATCTCGCACGGTGAATGGTGCGGCCCATGTGGAGCCAGTCGGTTTCGAAGTCGGTGGTGGGATAGAAGAAGGCGTCGGCGGGCCAGTCGAGGCGGGTGAACTGGTGCTCGCGGGTGGCGAAGCTGGCGAGGGCGTCTTCGAAGTAGGGCTGGTCGTCGGTCTTGAGGAGGAATTCGCCGCCGTGGGTGAGGATGCGGTGGAGGCCGTCGAGGAATTCGCTTTGGTTGACGAGGCGGCGGGCGGTGTGGCCTTTCTTGGGCCAGGGATCGGGGCAGAGGAGGTGGAGGCGGGTGACGCCGGAGGTGGGGAGGAGCCAGCCGACGGTGTAGGCGCTTTCGAGGCGCATGATGCGGGCGTTGGGAAGCTGCTGGTTATTGATCTTGCGCGAGGTTTTGATGACGCGGCCGAGCATGCGCTCGACGCCGAGGAAGTCGCGCTCGGGGTGGTGGGCGGCCATGCCGGTGAGGAAGGTGCCGTCGCCGCAGCCGAGATCGACTTCGAGGGGGCGGGCGGGGTCGGGGAAGATTTCAGCGCGCGAGAGTTCGCGGAAGTGATCGGGGGGCGTGAAGAGGGCGGGCACGGTGGATGGTGTGCCGATGAATCCGGGGGCTGGCAAGCGGGGAATTGCGGAGGGGGAGGCTGATTTTAGACCGCAGAGCACCTGAACTCGAGGCGGCTGGATTGTGGAACGGAGATTAACTTCCTTAGGTGCCAGCGGGACCAGAATTTTTAACCACTAATCGGACACTCATAAAACACTAATATCAGAGGTCAGAACCGAACGGGGATTCTAAATTCGCCGCAGTCCCCGAGCGGAAGATACCCTGAAGCCGAGCGCAGCGAATCAACGCGCGGAACAGACGGAAGCCGGAACTGACAAGTG
>JAPLUN010000151.1 GCA_026397715.1 Verrucomicrobiota bacterium | reverse complement strand
TCTGAAAGATAAAGAGTTGCTCGAACGCCGCATCAAGGCTTCCGAGGATTCAAAAGGAACCAGCACCGGTGCTGTTATTGATCACGCCCTGAGGGCGGCGCTGGAGAAGGGAGTCACACGCAACATGCTGGAATTTGGTGCGGGCAAGGGGGATCTGATCCGCCGGTTGCTTGACGCCGGATGGAGCGCTCCCATCACTGGGGCCGATTTGTTTGCGCGTCCGGAGAATCTTCAGGACAACATTGCTTGGGTTCAGGCGGATTTGAATCTGCCTTTGCAGTTGGATGGGGCGAGCTTTGATCTAGTCGTTTCCACGGAGGTGATCGAGCATCTGGAGAACCCAAGGGCAGTGGCGCGAGAATTTGCCAGGCTGTTACGTCCGGGTGGGCATTTGTTGCTAACCACACCGAATCAGGAGAGTCTGCGTTCTTTGATGAGCCTGCTTGTGACAGGGCACTTTGCCTTGTTTCAAGACAGTTGCTATCCTGCGCATATCACCGCCTTGCTGCGGAAGGATCTCCTGAGGGTCTTTCAGGAGGCAGGTTTTGTAAACATCCAGTTTAGCTACGTGGCGCACGGTGGCATTCCCAAACGACCGCATATCAGTTGGCAAAAGCTCTCAGGGGGGCTGCTCCACGGGCGCTGGTTTAGTGACACGATTGTCATGACTGCCGAACTTCCCCACGCTCCCAGACGTTGAAAGCGTAAGAAGCTGAAACCGACGCGCATGGGTTCACATTCCGTACTATTGTCCCATGTAACTGGGGTGCCTAATAGTCGTCAGGCGGCCAGGGCGTTCCTAGATGCCGGGTGTTTGTCCGCATGCCATGGGTCCCTAGCTTGGAATGCTTCACCACAATGGTGGCGACTCTTGCCTAGTTCAGTCCGGACCTTTTTGCAAAAGCGCCTTTTTTCTGAGCTGCAGGGTGCGAAGTTAATCAATCATCCAATTCCAGAGTTCTTGCGAGTTTGCCGCTCATGGGCAGGGACGTCCGGCGCCCAGAGATGGTTTTCGATCGAAAGAATCAACCAGATGTTTGACATGGCGGTGGCCCGTGCTTTAAAAGCATCAGGCGCAACTGCTGTCTATGGCTACTTTGACACTTCTCTCCATACCTTTAGAGAAGCCAAACGCCTAGGGCTTCGTACAATTTATGAACTGCCTACTCCTTACTGGCGAACGACGAAGCGTTTTGTCACCATCGCTCGGGATTCAAGACCGGACTGGGCGGACACTCTTCCCAGCCCAGAAGAATTTGCTGAATCATGGCCCCGCCGCGATGAGGAACTGCGTCTGGCTGATCTGGTCATCGTGCCGAGTGATTTCGTAAAGGACAGCCTGGCTGAAGCACCGTCGATTATTGCACCGGTGGAGGTTGTACCCTATGGCTGTCCAGAGGTAGCCGAACGCGATTATTATGCGCCACGTGAAGGAACACCACTTCGGCTGTTGTTTGCAGGCAGGGTTTCACAGTCCAAGGGTTTGGCTGATTTGCTGGAGGCCATTGCTCCGCTCGGGGGGCAGATTGAACTGAGTGTGGCGGGGGATTTTGCCGGTGTTGGGCAAGTCGCCCAGATAATAGGGCAACCGCAGGTGCGGTTTTTGGGTAGGCTGCCTCACGCTAGCTTGCTGGAGGTGATGCAACGGCAGGATCTCTGCGTGCTTCCCACTTGGTATGAAGGTCTGTCATTGGTTTTGCTGGAGGCCATGAGTCAGGGGATGCCAGTGCTGACCACGGTTAACTCGGGCTTGGAGGGACTCATTGAGGAAGGCCGACAGGGGTGGCTGGTTCCCGTGGGCTCCCCCTTGGCTATTCGCGAGCGTCTGGAAAAAATATTGTCTGAACCTTCCAGTCTGCTTTCGAATTCCGTTGAGGCTTCTGAATGGGCGCGGCGACATTCATGGGGCATCTATCGTCAGCGCTTGCAGCATGCGCTGAATGCTCGACTTTGAATGACTTGATCGTTGATCTAAAATTTTTTCTTTGACCGTTTTCGAACTGCATGAAGCTGACTATTTCTCAAATGATCGCATTAGGTGCTGTTGGCACCACGGTCATTGTTTTCCTTGCCATGATGAACTGGCGGCGCGCGGTGCATGCGGCGTTGATCGTGGCACTGCTGGAGGGGGCGATCCGCAAGTGGGTCTTCCCCCAAGGCTCCGAACTGGTATACTTCTTCAAGGACATCATCCTGCTTGGAGCCTACATTAAATTTTTCCTCTTCCCAGATCAGGACGTCCGTGCTTGGAGGCTACGCATCCCCGGAACCTTTATCGCCTGTGTCTGTATTATTCTGACGTTCTTGGGTGCTGTAAATACGAACATCGGTTCGGTGATTCTCGCGATTTATGGTCTCAAAATTTACCTTTGGTACATTCCCTTGGCTTTCATGGTGCCGCTCTTGTTCCGAGATGAACGGCATATGACGACCCTGTTATTCCGTTATTCCCTGTTCGCCATCCCCATTTGCCTGCTCGGTGTGGCGCAGTTTTTTGCGGGGCCGGACTCGCCCATCAATCCCTACGCCACCAGCGATCTGGCGGGAGTACAAAACGTGGCAACTTTCGGTGCGGGGCAGGCCGTCCGAGCACGAATCACGGGCACCTTCTCCTACATTGGCGGACACAATGTATTCGTGATCGTATTCTTCATCATTTCTCTCTGCTTGTTTCTGGCTATGGAGGGCAAGCGAAGGCTGGTGCTTCTGTTTGGCAATCTCCCTTTACTTCTGGCCAATTCTTTTATGACGGGTTCCCGTGGTGCCGTTTTCAGCCTGCTTGGGATTGCTGCAATAGTCGGGGTGACGTCAACCATGAGCCGGGTTGGCAAGGCAAAGAACACTTTTCTCTACATGTTTTTCGGGGTCATCGTGGCCGTGGGGGGCGTGACGATTTTTGCAGGCAAGGCCATCGATGCTTTCCAAACACGCCGCAAAACAGCTGGTGACACTTTTGAGGGGAGGGCCATCTACCATCCCCTGGCTGCGTTGGGGGCGGCGGGGAAAGTAGTCGATATTGTGGGGTTCGGAATTGGCACCTCTCATCCGGCAACTTTGGGTATCAGGCGCGCGTTAAAGATACCCAATATCAAAAAAGAGTGCTTGGTGCGTCGTGCACGTCCAGGACAGATCCCGCCGAAGTCTCCTTCTTTCCAGCAGCAGCCAGTGCTGCGTGGCAGTCGACAACAGCGGCCTGTTCTGCGGGGATGATCTTGCATGACTAGCGCCAGCATTCCAATCTCAGTGGCCGTGCCGGCCTGTAAGCGTTTTTCCCAGTTGAATGTCACGCTGGATCGCTTGTTAGATTGCCAGCCACCACCAGCGGAAATTCTGGTTCATCTGGACGGCAACGACAGCCGCTTGCGCGACATGGTCCAAAGGAAGTTTCCAGGTGTGCGACTGTTGGCTTCAGAGAGTCTGATTGGGCCTGGAGGGGCGCGGAACAGAATGACGCAGGCGGCGCACTATTCATGGGTGGCGCATTTCGACGACGATTCTTTTCCGCAGGACAAAGACTACTTTGCCAGAGCTTGGCAACTCATCTTAAAACTGCCTGAAACGGCCGTGTTTTGCGCCAGCATCCTGCCCCTTGAGACACCGGACCCGCAGGGCCTGTGGCTGCATGCTTTTTTCCCCGGCTGCGGCCATCTGATGAACCGGGACTGGTTCCACCGCACGCGGGGGTATCTGCCAGTACCCATCGCCTACAATCTGGAGGAGGTGGACGTGAGCCTGCAACTGCATGAATTGGGGGGGCTGTGCCTGCAATCCGGTGAACTGCGCGTCTTTCATGACCATCCAGTCCCCTCGCGCGAGACTGAGGATACGCAGGTGGCTATGATGATCAACACGGTGCTCTTTCCGCTGATTCGTTACCCATTACCATTGCTGCCGCAAGCTGTCGGCAGCGTGCTGCGCCGTCTGTTACGGCTGGCACAGCAAGGGGAGTGGCGCGTCATCGGGCGTTCTCTATGGGCTCTACCTGCAGCAATCGGTCATTACCTGCCCCTGCGTGCGCCTGTTCGCATGTCCACCGCCTGGTCATGGCTGCTCCTGCGTCGGAGGCCTGTGCGTGTGTCTTTGACATCTGAACATACTTCTCTTTTTGTGCGTGGCTGAGTCTGTTTCCCATGAGTTTGATAAGCAGAGCGAACCCCGCTTTAGTATCTGCGTGGTGACTTATTTGACATCACCTTACCAGGTTGAGTTTTTCAATAAAATCGCCGCTGATAGCGAGATTAGGCTGAGGGTAGTATACCTGCGCCGCCAGCATGATCAGCATCCTTGGGGGCGGGTGGCTTTAAAGCATGAGCATCTGGTGCTGGAAGGTCAGCCTGAGGTGATCGGGCAGGCTTTCCGATGGGTTCTGGATGCCGCTTTGACTGT
>JAPLUN010000356.1 GCA_026397715.1 Verrucomicrobiota bacterium | reverse complement strand
GTGACTACGATTTTCTTCGCACGCAATGCAGCGGCCACCAGATCGTAGGCGGTGGTCGTGCCACCGATGAGTTCAACGATGACTGGAATGGCAGGATCATTGACAAGCACCTTCCAGTCTGTGGTGAGCAATTCCGCAGGCACCTCAATGTCCCGCGGACGGGAGAGATCACGGACGGCTATTTTGGAGACATGGAGTTCGGCGCCGATGCGCTGACCGATCAGGGAGCGATTCTTTTGGAGATTCTTGAACACTCCAGCCCCCACATTGCCTAAACCGGCCAAGCCTATGTTGATGACACGCGGAGTACTGACGTTGGACATGATGGATAAGATGCCGGAATTGGGGGGCCGTAGTCATGGCGGAGGCACAGGGAACGCGCAAGCGAGAAGGCACGCATTGAGAAACCCGGCAAAAATCTTACTCATCACCGAGCAAAGGGCTGAAACAGAGACTTGTGCACCAACTTCGAAACAAAAAAAACCTTGTTCGAACCGGGGGGGACCTGATAAAGATTATTTTAAATTCATGTCCGTCCGTTCCTTTAGTTACTGGCTAACCTGCAGCATCGCTGCTGCCATGGCTGTGGGTGCGACGGAACCTGAGCAGGCTGGAACGCTGGATCTCATCGTGCCTGGAGCTGCTATCAGCAATGTGATCGCGGTGCCAGAACCCAGCCGGGCATTGCTTCTGTTTGCAGGAATCATGGCCATGGCTTTCACCTACAGGCACGCATGGCTGAGCTGGAAGCGCAGTGCGCAGTCCTGAAGCCTGCCCACCTCATTTGGTGTGCCGTTTTGATTCGACGCATCCGCTGCCGCGACTAGCATGTGTGGTATGAAAGTCCTGGCCGCCCTTGTCCTGCTCTCCTCCTCGGTTTTGGTTGCCGCAGATGCAGCCTTCCCGAAACACGCCATCGCGACCGTTCACCCACTGGCGACCGAGGCAGGCCAACAGGCTTTTGAAAAGGGTGGGAATGCCATTGATGCCGCCATTGCGGCGGGACTGACGCTGGGCGTGGTGGATGGGCACAACTCAGGCATCGGTGGGGGCTGCTTCTTTGTCATTCATGCGGCAGATGGCACGGTGACGTGCATCGATGGCCGTGAAATGGCTCCCGCCAAGGCGCAGCGCGACATGTATTTGATCAATGGCAAAGTGGACGAGGAAGCCAGCAAGACCGGTGCACTGGCCTCCGGGGTGCCGGGTTATCTGAAGGCGTGCGCCGCCGCCCAAGCGAAGCATGGAAAGCTCAAGCTGGCCGATGTGCTGCTGCCAGCCGCTGACATTGCGGAAAAGGGGTTCGAGATTGATGCGGTGTATGCGCGCAAACTCGCGGCTACGGCGGCCAAACTTGCGAAATTCCCGTCCTCAGCGGCCATCTTCCTCAAAGATGGCAAGCCGCTGGAGAAAGGCCAACTGCTGGTCCAAAGCGACCTCGCAAAAACTTACCGGTCTGTAGCGGAGAACGGGATCGAATGGTTCTATGGCGGTGAATTTGCGCAAAAGACCGCTGAATGGATGGCGGCCAACGGGGGCCTCATGACAGCGCAGGATTTTGCCGGCTATCAGGCGCCTGAGCGTGCGGCGATCCGCTCGAAGTATCGTGGCTACGATCTGATCACGATGCCGCCGCCGAGTTCGGGAGGGGTACATGTGGCGCAGATCCTCAACATTTTGGAGCATTTTCCAATCCGCCACTTCCGGGCGAGCAGCCGGATTCATGTGATCACGGAAGCGATGAAACTGGCGTTTGCGGATCGTGCCTACTGGCTGGGCGATCCGGATTTTGCGCGGGTACCGAAGGGCCTCGTGGATCCTGCCTATGCGGCGGAACTGGCGAAGAAGATAGATCTGGATCACACCACCGCCGTTTCAGGGCACAACATGCCGCCGCACTGGGAGGGAGATGTTTTCGGCAAGCACACCACCTTCCTCTGCACGGCGGACGCCGAGGGCAACTGGGTGGCACTGAATCAGACGATCAACACCGCGTTTGGCAGCAAGGTGGTGATTCCGGGGACGGGTGTGCTGATGAACGATGAGATGGATGATTTTGCGGTGCAGCCGGGTATTCCGAATGCTTTCAAGCTGGTGGGTGCGGAGGCGAATGCGGTGGCGCCGGGCAAGCGGCCGCTTTCGAGCATGAGTCCCACGATTGTGCTCAAGGATGGGAAGCCTGTCATTGTGACCGGGGCGGCGGGTGGGCCTACTATCATCACGCAGGCGCTGCTGCTGCTG
>JAPLUN010000376.1 GCA_026397715.1 Verrucomicrobiota bacterium | reverse complement strand
TAATGTATCCGTTAATCAGCATTGAGTTTCCAACACGCAGCCCCTTCAATCCGCCCCCGGCAGTCGTATGCCCGTCGTTCGCTCGTGCGGATAGTAATGTTCACGATGCGAGCGTGTATGCCCCAGAGGGTCAATCCAACGCCAAAAATCATCCACCTTCGTGTGGGTTTCATGGCCGCAGCCCGCCATCAGGCAGCTTCCCAGCAGGATTATCAAACAACGCATCACATTCATTCCGCGTCACTCTGAGATAGGCCGCACCCGCGTTCAAGCATTGCTTATGGGCCCTCGCTTGAATCCAGCCCACCCGAAAACCCTGCGGCAAATCCACACACCCACAGCAGATGAAAACACCCGCCACCCCATATTCACTCCAACGCTTGAACTTTACCCCAGCGGCTTGAGGCGCAGCTGACGCAGCGTGAAAAATGGCACATCAGACTCCACCATGCGGCGGCAGCCTTGTTTGCGCTTTGGACCAAACATCTCCCGGTTCCCATCAAACACACTCTCCACGAACTCGCGACTCCCCAGCACCAGCCCGTCGCTGAAATAGCGCACCCGCAGCCGCACCAGTTCCGCAGGACTCAGCTTCCCTTTCTCCGCCAGCACCTCGCGTGCAGACTCCGCAGTCACCCCACGCACCACCACCCTCTCATTCTGCGCGTCCTTCACCTCGCGTCCCTCCGCATGCAGCAGGCACCGATACGCCTCCGCCGCCCCAGCACTCTTCCAGCCATCCACCGGCTTCCCCTGCGCCTTGCACAATCCACGCTGAGCCCTGCGGCTTCCACCCAGCGCCTCCGCGTAGCCGCACCAGCGATAGTCCTTCGGATCACTCACCACTCCCGCACGCACCGGATTCAGATCAATGTAAGCCGCCATCGTCCGCAGCGCCTCCCCATTGCCCTCCACCAGCACGCTCTTAAATCGATCCATCCACAGCGTCCCTCTGCGACCTCGCCGCTTGTTGAACCAGCGGCTGAAACGCTCCTTCACCTCCTTCATAAACAACGACAGATCGCAGAATCGTTTCTTCAGCGCCTCCAGCCTCTGCTCCGCCAGCACCGCCATGCCGCGCGCACGGAAATCAGCCAGTTCATCGCGCAGCAGCCCCAGATAGGCGCGGCTGTAGAGCGTGCGCAGGTGATCAAACAACCTCGCTTCACCATCAGCCCCCTCAAAGCGCTGCATCCAGGTCTCACGATGCGGCACCTCGGCCAGAAGATGGAAATGATTCCCCATGATGCAATAAGTCACCACCTTGATCCCGGAGAATTCCGACATCCTCCAGATCACCCGCCGCAGCGCCTCTTTCTCCACATCATCAAAAAACACCTCCCCGCCGCACGTTCGCGACATGACGTGATAGCAATAAGACTCCAGCGGCCCCTTGCCCAAAATGCGGAACCGCCCGCCAGACCAAGAACGCGCGCCAGGATAAAGCCCCGTTTTCGCGTTCACCCCCACAAGCTGCCCTTCGAGCGGTAACGTCTGTGGATCAGTGGATTGAATATGTTTCACAACCCACAAGTAACATAAAAATCGCCCAGCGACAATAATTAAATGCCTGGCATTTAGTTGTCATCACTTTTCGCGAAGAGCACCATCCGTTTCCTATTCCCCGTTCCCATCCATTCTGCAATCGTCGCCCTTCCGGCAGGTGATCCCCTGCGTGTGATCATGCACGCCGAAATGGGCAGCCACCTTTAAAAATCGCCCCACGCAGAGCTAGGCTCCCACCTTCGAGTCTTCGAGCTCTAAAAGCTCATGGGAATCTGCGAAGCTTCGACCGAAAGCGCAGGCGGGATCACGCGACGGAAATCGTCGAGTGACACAGGCTTTGTCAGGAAGGCATTCATGCCGCACTCGCGGCACTCCTCTTTGACTCCGGTGAGGGCATGTCCCGTCATGGCGATGATGGCGGGCTGATGTTTGAGCTGGAAATTCCCGCGAATTCGCCGCGTGGCCTCCACCCCGCCCATGACAGGCATCTGCAGGTCCATGAAGACGATGTCGTATCCTCCTTGAGCGACCATGCTGACGGCCTCCTCACCGTTGTTGGCGATGTCCATCCTCACATAACCCAAACGCTGCAGCAGCATCGAGGCGATCTTCTGATTCAAAGGCTGATCCTCAACCAGCAGAATTTGCGCTGGGTTCTGGCTGGCGAAGTTGTCCGTCTCCGCCTTGGCAGCCTTGGCGATGGCACGATTCGTGGCTTGGGACACATGTATGTCATGGCCGCCAGCAGCAGCGCGTGCAGAACCTTGATTTGAAAAAGACGGAGGCGCAGGTGTCTCCAGGACCGAAGGGGACTCAAACGTGGAAACCATCTGCGGCTGCCCCATCGGCTGCCCCATCGGCTGACCCATCGGCTGACCCATCTGGGGCTGGTAATAATAAGGCTGTGGCTGTTGCACAGGCGTGGTGATCGGGCGCAGTGCAGGCGCTGGCACAGGAGCCGGTGCCGTCAGGGGCCGCTCCACGGGTGCGGCCGCACTGACAATGGGATTGAGAACCACACGGCGTGGCATGCGGTAGAGCTCAGCCATGGTGCGCAAAAGCTCACGACGTTTGATGGGCTTGGAAAGCCGCGAGTGCCGGCTGCCAGCGGGCGGGCTGTAGCGGTCCCGCAGCAGCCTCACGGTCATGCCCCATTGCATGAGTGACTGGTTCAGCACCTGCAACGTGGTGGGATGCGCACTGTACACAGCGACAGGCCGCGCCTTGACACCATCGATCCAGGCCAGTTCTTCCTCACGCGATTCATCATCAGGGGCGACGATAAGCGGCAGTTCAAAGAAGAAATCAGACCCCTTCCCCTCCTCGCTCACCACGCTGATCTCCCCCTGCATCATCTTGATCAGCTTCTTGGAAATCGCGAGGCCCAGACCAGTGCCGCCATACTTGCGCGTGGTGGACGTGTCTGCCTGGTTGAAGGCCTGGAAAAGCTGGCCGATTTTTTCCGGCGGAATGCCGATGCCCGTGTCACGCACGGAGAAATGCAGCAGCGTCTTGTCCCCCTGTGGTGTCTGGCGTGAAACCTGGCGCACCAGGATCAGGATCTCCCCCTTCTCGGTAAACTTGATGGCATTGCCCACAAGGTTGACGAGGATTTGTTTGATGCGCTGGAAGTCGCCCAGCACCTTGCGAGGCAGCGCGGCGTCGATATGGACATTGAGCTCGATGTTTTTCTCCGCAGCCTTGTGGGAGAAGACGTCCGTCGTTTCGCCAAGCAGCTTCTCGATGTCCACCGGGAATTTTTCCATGTCCATCTTCGCGGACTCCAGCTTGGAGAAGTCGAGGATGTCATTGATCACGTGAAGAAGCGATTCACCGCTGGAGCGGATCATGCGGATCAGCTCCTCCTGCTCAGGATCCAGCCCCATCTCAATGAGCAGGCTCGTGGTGCCGATGATACCATTCATCGGCGTCCGAATCTCATGGCTCATGTTCGCAAGGAAACTGCCCTTGGCAGCGGTGGCCGTTTCCGCCTGCCTTTTCGCGGCCTCGTATTCGACGAGCAGCGTGTGCTTGCGCTGGTCTTCCTCCTGCACGTGGGAGATCATCGTGTTGAACTCCTCCTGCACGAGATCCAGATCATCATTGCCATTGGCAGGGACGCGCACATTGAGATTCCCCGCACGCATGGCGCGAAAGGCGTTGATGAGCGCATGGGTCTTCTTCGTGATGCGCCTGCCGATGATGTAGAAGCTGAACACCGCCAGGGCCAGACCGGCGCAGGCACCGAGAATGGGCACGGTCAGGCGCTGGGCATTGAAAAGATGACGCAGTTGCACCACCGGCTGGCGTGCCAGGAACGCACCCGCCACATGCCCGCTGCGGGAGTACAAAGGCGCGGCGCTGATCAGCCAGTGATCCCCGCCGTTGATTTCCAGATCACGGCTGTCACTGGTGTCATCCATCACCAAAGTGCTCCCTGCCATCACCCGGTAGATGAGGTTGTTCACGTGGGCCGCAGAGGGTTCCTCAATGAAACAATTCTGGCAGCCCGGCAGAATGACGATCGGCGGAGACTTCGACACCGGCGGAGCACCCTCACCCTCAGACTGGCGTGGCGCCACCACCTCCACCTGGAGTCCCAGATTCTGCAGTGCAGGCGGGATCTCCACCGTCTGCAGGCGCATCCGCATGCGTGTTTCATTCTCCCAGTTCAGCGGCGCCACTCCGGCAATCTCGCTCTCAGAGAGCGCCTGACGGTTCAGCTCCATCTGGCCCGCCAATGCCACCGCACCGAGGTAGGAGCTCTGCACGAAACGCAGAGTGATAAACTCCTGCCAGATGAAGCCCGTGGCAGTCGCCCCCGCACCCACCAGCACGGCAAACATGCCGAGCAGTGTAAAGCGGTTGGCGATCTGAAAGTGAAACCTCATGAAGCAGAACCCGATTTAAAGGCCGAGAAACCTGACTCCATCACTTCCGAATCCTGGACCATGGCACGTCGCACCGCCAGACAGAGGCTTTCAAGATTGAAGGGCTTGTGCAGTACATCCACAAAACCAATCGCCTGGCAAAGATCCTTCACATCCTCCTGGAAGTACCCGCTGCAGGCGATGACGGGCAGCCGCGGATCACACGCACGCAGCCATTCCAGCACCTCAAAGCCGGAGGCACCGCCAGGCATCGTGAGATCCAGAATGGCGGCGGTGAAACGCTGCCCCGCCTCCATGCCCACGCGCACGAGTTCCAGCGCCTCCTCACCACTGCGGGAGGTCACGGCCTCAAAACCGTGGGCCTCCAGCACGGCCTTTCCCACCGCCAGCACATGGGGTTCGTCATCAATGATCAACACGCGCGCAATGGCACGCGAAGCAAATTCACGAGGCAGAAGCTGAGTGGTCTGGGACATGGCGGTCAAGAGTTGGATGGTTGAAAATGTTTCCCCGCTTACATGGCGGTATAGCTGAGGCATTTGATCTCATCGAGGGATGTATGCCCGCCGATGACCTGCTGCAGGCCTTCTTGATAGAGCGAGCGGAAACCATTTTTGAAGGCGGCGGCGCGCATCGCGCTCAGCGGAGCTCCTTCCTCCACGAGGTCACGCAGTTCATTGTTCACCTCGCACAGCTCCATCAGCGCCACGCGTCCGGCATAGCCTGTGCCATGGCACTCATCGCACCCGCGGGCATTGTAGATGGGTGTGGTGATCGGCTGGGTGATCACGGCCTGCTTGGCCATCAGATCCTGCACGTCCTGGGGTGCCTGCATCGGCTGCTTGCAGTAGGTGCACAGGCGGCGCGCCAGACGCTGCGCCTGGCTCAGCGCCAGCGAATCAGCCAGCAGATATTTCTCCACCCCCATCGAAAGCAGTCGTGACACCGCACGCAAAGAGTCATTCGCATGCAGCGTGGTCAGCACCAAATGCCCCGTCAGCGAGGCATTCACCGCTGCGCCTGCCGTTTCCGCATCGCGCGACTCACCAATTAGAATGATGTCAGGGTCGGCACGCAGCAGAGACCGCAGACCGTTCGCAAAGTCGAGTCCGCGCGCATTGTTCGTCTGCGTCTGATTGATCCCTTCAATTTCGTATTCGATCGGGTCTTCAATCGTCTGAATGTTCACGCTCTCATCGTTCACGCTGTTGAGCAGCGCATACAGCGTGGTCGTTTTACCGGAGCCGGTCGGACCGGTCACCAGCACCAGCCCCTGATCGCGCTGCATGGTGCGTGTCAGGATGTCGATCTGGCGCTGCGAGAGATTGAAATCCGAAAGGCGCTTCACCCCGTCCTGCTTGTCCAGGAAACGCATGATGACCTTCTGGAACTCACGCCGCGTCGGCACCGCAGCGACACGAACATCCACCCGGCGCCGTCCGATCGAAAGCGCCATGCGCCCGTCCTGGCACTCCTGCCGGTTCTGGCTCATGCCCGCGTAGTTTTTCAGCAGCGCCACGTAGCGGTTGAGCTGGCTCTCCGGCGCGGTCATGATGGTTTTCATGGTGCCGTCCATGCGCGCACGGAAGCGCGTGAAGCTGTAAAATTTCTCCAGATGCAAGTCGGAGGCGCGGCAGCGGATCGCGGTGAACAGCGCCCACTGCACCAGCTGCTCCGGCTCGTGGTTCGGATTCTGCGGATTGATCCGCGCCATGTCTTCCGGGGAAATCTCCACCACGCTGGCATCATTGGCCACCGAGAGTGTCGTCCCGTCCATCGAAGCCACTGCGCCGGGGTCAAAGGTGGCGCCCGCGCGGTTGATCGCCTCACGGATGCTCGCCAGATCCGCCAGCACCGGCACGATCTTCACCGACGGATTGCCCATCGACAGCCACTCGTCCTCGAAAGCATAACAGTCAGCGCTCTCACTCAGCAAAAAGACGACCTGTTTGCCGATGTACAGCGGGTAGACATTGTGCCGCTCCAGCAGCGGGATCGGGAAGAAAGTCTGCCGCTGCGCCTCAGTGGCGCTGTACACCAGCGTTCGGCAGCCGCTCACGAGGTGCTGCAGGGCGATGCCCATGTTGCGCTGCACCACATTGAAATGCGTGACTCCCAGCGTCTCCGTCTTGCCTTTCTGCGCCTCGTAGAAACCTTTCAGCTTCGTGATTTCAGCCGGCTCATAGGGGTAACGTTCCAGCAGCCATTGGAAGGTGCCTTCCAGCCCCAGATCGGTAAACACCGGCGGCTGCAGCTGCTCCATCGCGTTGGATTGGGAGATCGGCATCTGCCCAAAGCGCTGCACCAGATCCTTGCGTGTGTTTTGATACTGTTCAGGCGTGACAAGCACCCGGATCGTCAGAAAGTGCGGCACCCCCCACAAATCTCCCGCGCGCGGGTTGTGGTGCGCCATCACCAGCAGCGGTCCGATGGTGCTCACCGGCAGCCAGGGATCCGCCACATACGGCACCCGGCCCAGCTTGCGGATCAGTCGCTCCGCATCTGGCGAGCAGCTCTCACGCAGCAGCGTCACCGGCAGCATGCCATGCTGCAGGGCCAGGCCCTCAATCGATTGAATGGCTAGGATCGCCGTCTGCCTCGCCTCAACTATCGTGTTTGGCGGATTACTCGCAGCACCAAAGGATTTTGGTGCGAGCGGGTTCGTCGGGATCTGGAGGGTGGCAGACATGGGTGTAGCGTGGCAGGATCAGCGTCCTGCCGTTTGGAAGTTCGGCGGAAAATCAAATGCCGTGGTGAAGTCCGTACCTTCGAAATTCATCAGTATGCCGGTGCCGCTCTGGCCTGGCTTGAGCAGTTCAAACATCTTCCCCGACCAGCGCAGACGATGCACAGAGATGTCACTGGAGGTGACCGGATTGTACCGTGGGTCCACATAGGGTGAGCCCGGCTGCGCACGTTTGCTGTTCGGATCACGATATTGCAGCGTGCGCAGAATGACCATCTCATCCGAAATGGACCCGCTGCTGGCGTTAAACAGCAGTTCGTAGTTCTGCTGCGCAAAACGTGCCAGCGCCTGGTTCAGCGTCTCCTGCCGTGACTCGGCCAGTGCATCTTTGGAACCACCTAAAAATTGGCTGAACGACTGCACCGTGATGCCCGCCAGCACGGACAGAATGCAGATCACCATGACCATCTCCGACATGGAAAACCCACGCTCACTGCCGGCTGGCAGGAAGGTGGTGCGCTTTCCTCGATGTAGGGGGAGGGTCATGCCTTGGTGCGTCAGTAATTAATGACTCCGGTCGGACTGGTGAGAGAGACCTTGGTCATGGACGTGATGATTGGGGGGAAAGCCACCGTGTACCCGGACGGCAGGTAGAGGCTGAGCGTGGGCTCCGCGAAGCTCAGATAGTTGCGCAGCAGCTGATATTTCGAATCGGGCGTCGAAGCTGCGACCCATTCCAGCGCAGCCTGGGTCCGGCCTCGCACCTGGATGTAACTCGCCTGCGCCAGATTCAGGGACTCCGCACGCGCGATGGCCAGATTGCGTTCACTGTCACCCCGCATGCGGGTGACGGACGGGATCGCCATGAAGGCGATGATGCCAATGATCGACACACAGGCCATCATCTCCACCAGCGAGAAACCGCGGCTGAACAAGTGAGATTTGGAAGAGGAGGTGTCCATGATGAAGTTGAGCGGAAGACCGCTTTATTGATTGACCAGCTCCACACGGGGAAAATCGCCTTGCTGCCAGTCAGGCAGCGTCAGGTACTGCTGCGCATTGTACAAGGCGGAGGTTTGCAGTTGATTGCCATTGCTCGTATAATCGGCAAAATGGTCTGCGGTCGTTTGATCGAGGAAACCTGCTCGCAAGCTCGGGTCCGATGATGTCGGGTCGGGGATCAGCAGCTTGAATCGCAGCTGGCTGTTGCCCAGCGAGTTGTAAGAAGTGCGCACGCTCTCAAGACCGCGGTACTGGGCCGTGTTGCCCACGCGCATCTGCGCCATCACCCACGCCGTCAGCGCTCCCTGCACCGATGCCTGCTGCTGCCGTGCCATGACACGATGCGCATCACGTGAGGCATTCGAAATCGCTGCCACCACAATCGATGACATGATGCCGATGATGGCAATCGTGAAGATGGCCTCAACAAAGCTGAATCCTTCCCTTCTCTGTTTGCGAATTGTCATGTTCATAACCAGCGCCGCCTCGTTCCCTTTTGAAAAAAAAACGCCGGGGAGTCACCTCCCCGGCGGACGTGAATCGTCCGAAACTGAGTTCAAACCCCAGTGCCGGGCGCGTCAGCACCAATATTAGTAAGTGCCTGGATCATACTTGACCTGCTTGTTGGTGTCGTCCCATGTCAGGTAGGCCTTGACGGCAGTTTCTTCCGTGTCGTTGATCGGACCGGAGGTGAAGGTCTTGCCGGAGAAGGCACCCGTGGAAGGGCTGACGCCGGTCTGGGCCTTGTCGAGGAGGTTGGCAGTGGTCCAGCCCGTGGTGTCAACGCCAGCTGCGATAGCGGCGTTAAGCACGGAGGAGACGGTCTGAGCATTGCGCTTGGCGGCAGCACTCTTCGCGCTGTCGTTCAGGTTGCCGATGTTCGGGATCGCGATAGCGGCGATGATGCCGATGATGGCGATGACGACGAGCATTTCCACGAGGCTGAAGCCAGCTTTGCGGGAGGTGTTGAGCTTGATGTTTTTCATAGTGTGTTGTGTGTGTTTGGCTGTTGGTGTTGCATTCGAGTTGATCAGCTTGTGGAGTTGCTCAGCCTCGAATTATGAAAATTGTAATTTATGATGGTTATAACTTCAATAATTATTTTCATATTTTTTACAATTACAACGACGCTACTCGTCTCTGTTTCAGGCTTTGCAGTCGTTTCCCCCAGCTAAAGCCCTCACTTAAGGACCTTTAAATCGAGCCGTCTTTTTTCGAATGCGGGCAAAGTTTAAAGCAAATTCCCTTCGAAAAACTCCTGTTTTCCCTCATTTTGTGGGTCCCATTCAAAACAAAAGCGGTTCGAATTCGGCACAATAATCAGCCATTCAATTCACCACTTACCATCTATGGCAATTATTACTGATAAATTAACCTTCAAATGCCACCGGCTATCGCAATTGGCATTTTCCATACTATTAATAGTCGCAAAGCGCCCCCTGCCCAAGAGAGGCTCAATGACTTCCTCTCGCCAACCCGCCTCATAGAGGCACATTTCCGCATTCCATGAATCACCTCCTCATGCCAGCTCTCCTGCTCTTCGGGTTCTGCACGTCTGCCCTCGCAGCCGAGCCTCCCGCCAGCCCCGTGCTGCCACCCGCCGTGATCGTCCCCCCGGAAGTTCACGAGATCGCCCCGGATCAAGTCCTCCGCCAGCTCGTCGATCACCCGGACACCCTGATCATTGACGTCCGCACCGAGGACGAGCGCCACACCCGCGGCTACATCCTCAATTCACTCAACTACGACTACTTCCACGGCCAGAAGACCCTCGATGCCCTCGCCAAGCTCGACAAAACCAAGCCCTGCATCGTCCACTGCGCCATCGGCGGCCGCGCCCAGTCCATCGCCGTCCAGATGCACCAGCTCGGCTTCAAAAACATCCTCCTCCTCAAAGGCGGCTTCAATGCCTGGACCGCCAGCGGCCAGGCCATCGCGAAGTGAGGGCCTATTCCGACTTCTTCATCTCCAGCCGCTCCCCGCACCGCATCACGCGGCACGGCTGCCCCAGCCTCTCGCAGGCGCTCACAAATTCGTCCGTCGTCTCCGTGTTAAACTCAAACATGTCGTAGTGGCACGGCACCACCAGCCTCGCCTCCCCCACCTTGGCCAGCGCCGCCGCCTCCGTGCCATTCAGGTTTCCCGCCACCCGCCGCTCCGGCCGGTTCCCATTGATCGGCAGCAGCATCAGATCGCACGAAAACTGACGCGCCATGCTCACAATGTCATCGTGCCAGAGCGTGTCCCCGCTGTGGTAGATCGTAAACGGCCCGCAGCTCACCAAAAAACCCGTGCAGTGGCAGTTCTCATCCGCATCACGGATCACCTCATTGTGCTTGGCGATGACCCCGCGGATCTCCCATTTCCCCTCGAAATACTTGTCCCGGTCCCCCGTGCCGCAGTACGTCACCCACGCATCCCCCAGCCGCTTCTGCGCCTCGGGAATGACCGGATGCGGCACATAGAGCCGGAATCCCGGATTCGCCTCCGCCAGCGGCACCAGCGTCGCGCCGTCCAGATGATCCGTATGCACATGACTCGCCGTCACACGGCTGATCCCGGTAAGTCGCCCCGGGTCGATGCAGCGCTCCGTCATCCTCACATGCGGCTTGTCCGTGGCGGCATACTTTTCCGTCAGTGAATCGGACAAGTAGGGGTCAAACAGCAGCCGCTCCCCGGCCCATTGCACCAAAAATCCGCTCTGCCCCAGCCACCACACATGCAGCGTGTCCTCGTCCAGCGAAGCCGCCGCCATGTCGGCCAGCAGTTCGTCATCTTTTTGGAAGGCCGGGATCATGCTCCGAACTGGATCGCTGCGATTTTTTCCGCCATGTCATGGCTGGCGCAAAACACCAGCTCCGCCGCCGCCGCACGCGACATCCGCGCATGCAGCGCCACCACACGTCCCATGCTCAGCCCGTCCACATACGCCTGCACCGGCCGGTGCTTCGGGTCGATGTTCCGGATCTCCACCGTCGTGTCCGGAGAAAGCAGCGCGCTGCGCCAGTGCGCCGGTTGCAGCACATTCGAGCCCACAAGTAACCATGCCGGCGTATCCGCCAGCAGCGGCGCCGCCCCCATGCTCCGCGCATACGCCGTCGATCCCGCCGCCGTCGCCACCAGCGCCCCGTCACACACCAGTTTGGGAATACGTCGCACGTTATTCACAGTGATTTCCAGCCACGCCGACTGGCTCGTCGCACGCTCCAGCCACGAATCATTGAACCCATGCGCCGGATGCCTGCGCCCCTCTTCATCCTCAAATTCAAGGAAGAGCATCGGCATCTGGCGGAAAATCACATCGCTCGGCGGAAACGAATTTGCCGTTACTTGTTCCAGCCCGTTCAGCAGAAACCCCAGGTGCCCAGCATTGACGCCGAAAAACGGCAGCCTCTTCCGCCAGTGCTCGCGGATGCTCCGCAGCATCGCTCCGTCCCCGCC
>JAPLUN010000293.1 GCA_026397715.1 Verrucomicrobiota bacterium | reverse complement strand
GCGCCTTGGGAGCCATCATGCACAAGATCATCCGCGTGGCCTTCGGCGTGATCAAACATGACACGCCGTTCGTGAGGAACTTCGCCAAAGTTGAGGCCTGAAAAAATTTAAACCTTCACTCTTGCGCTGACCATATCTACCTTCTTGGACCCCTCCGGGATCAGGGAATGAGGCACGTGGTTTGATGCGGAGGGGCGGGAGATTGCGGAGCTCCGCACAGAGGACTGTGCGGACCACTTTGCTGGCGCATGCGCGATTGATCCATGCGACGTCGAGGCGTTGGGCAAAGTAGCGCCGCAGCGGAATGGCGGGGAAGACGCTGCTGGTAAGCGCGGTGTGTGAAGAGATCGCTGGCTTGGCTTCCCGGATGGGGGGCTTTTACCCAGGGTCGCCTCGCATAGGCTCGGCTGACCCTGGGCTTAAATACGCAGCCCCTTTGGGGCTGGTGAGTGTCACTTGGCGGACAGGATTTGGACGGCGTCGAGGTGGACGTTGCCGCTGGCTCCGGTGGTGCGGAAGATGACGGCGGATTCTTCGCCGGCGGTGAATTTGTAGGTACCGAGGGTGTAGGCGCCCTGGGGGTCTTTGGGGGCTTTGGTTTGATCGACGGTCACCGTCTTTTCGCCGTCGGCGGTGAGGAGGGTGACGGGGGCGGTTTTGGCGCGGTTTTCGTGGGGCTGGAAGTAGATGCGGACTTCGTAATTTCCGGTCTGCTTGACGCTGAAGGCGAAGCGGGCGCTGGCGTCTTTGTCGGAGCCGTAGCTGTAGTGCTTGCCGACGTAGGGCTTGAGGCCTTCGCCGTGGGCCCATTTGCCGTTGAGTTCGGCTTCGGTGTCGTCGATGACGAGGCCTTCGAGCTTTTTGGGGTCGATGCTGTCTGCGGGGGAGGTGGCGGGTTCTGGGAGTTTTTTGGCGTTGGCGGGGAGGTAGAGGGAGCCTTCGAGGGTGTCGCGGCGCATGGCGCCGGGCTGGTTCATGAGGTCTTTGAGGATGTCGAGGTACTGCTCATAGACGCCACGGGGGCTGGTGTGGTGGCGGACGCAGATCCAGGCGGCTTTGCCGACGACTTCGCCCATCATGCCGCAGGTGCGCATGACGCGGGTGGATCCGAGGGCGTGGCGCTCGACGGAGATGGTGCGGCCGGCCATGAAGAGATTGCCGATGTCTTTGCTGTAGAAGCAGCGGTAGGGGACGGGGTAGCCGTTTTTGCGGTCGGTATGCTTGCCGAATTCGGCGCGGCTGATGAAGGGATTGTCGGGGAAATTTTTGGCGTACTGCTCTTTGGGATAATGGAGGTCCTGGTCCCAGGTGGTGGGGACGCAGCCATCGGGATGGATGATGCCTTTGACCATGTCTTCGCCATTGAGGATCATATCCCCGACGATGCGGCGGGATTCGCGGGGGCCGCCGATGTAGGCGAGCCAGGTGAGATCAAAGTCGGCGTATTTGTCTGCCTTGAGGGTTTTGAGGGCTGAGACGGCGCCGTAAACGGCGCGGAAGTTGTGGTCGCGGATGAGTTCGAGGTCGTTGATGGGGTGTTTGTCGAAGCCGCTTTCCCAGAACCATTCGCCGTGGACGTAGTCTGCGGGGTCGGGCACGGGGGTGTAGCCGAGGTCGTAGCCGGTCATGTTTTCTTTGTTCTTTTTACCAACGGGGGCGAGGGCTTTGGGCTCGGGGAAGTCTTCGAGGGTGAGGGGGAGTGCCCAGGGGGTGGCGGGCCAGGTGACGGGCTTTTTGAGGTTTTGCATGACCCACATGTTGCTCATGCCCATGCGGCCTTTTTCTTCCATCATGAAATCGGCTCCGGCGAGTGCGCCGACGCTGCCGTGGCCGGTGCAGTCGACGAAGAACTTGCCGACGAAGCGGGTTTCTTTGCCTGTCTTGGTGTCGAGGCCGATGACGCTGCGGATGTTCTTTTTGTCGGCGGTCATTTCGACGCCGTAGACGTGGGTGTTGAGGTGGAGGGAGATGGTTTTCTCGGCGTTGACGGTGTCTTCTTTGAGCTTGTCGTTGAACTCCTGCGGTGTGGCGGCGGGGCTGTTGCTGGCGCGGTCGGCGAACTCCTCGACGATCTCGCCGAGGTGGGGGTAGAGGCCGCGGCGGGTGCCACCCATGGCCCAGACCTGGATTTCGCTGGAGCCGTTGCCACCGAGGACGGGGCGATTTTGAACGAAGGCGACTTTCAGGCCCTGGCGTGCGCCGGAGATGGCGGCGCCCATGCCGGAGTAGCCGCCGCCGATGACGACGAGATCGAACTCGCTGGTCTCGGGGGCTTTGTCTGGGAGACCGAGGAGCTGGCGACGGAGCTTGTTGGTGGCGGCGAGGTCTGCGGGTGGGGTGAAGCTGTCGTCTTTGCTGAGGATGATGGCATCGACGCGGCCATCGAAGCCGGTGAGGTCGTGGAGGGAGAGGGTGGTTTTGCCGGAGGTTTTGACGGGGCCGGCTTTTTCCCACTGCCAGTCTTTGCCGGTGGTGCCGAATTCGTGGTCGAGCTTTTTGCCGTTCACGCTGATCTCGAAGCGGCCGGGGGTGCCTTTGGCGTCCCATGGGCCGACCCAGTTTTTGGTGCGGGCCCAGAGGGTGTAGGTGCCTGCGGGGAGGTCAATCTCGGTGGAGGCGTCTTTGACGGGCTTGCCCATGCCATGGGCCATGAGGTAGGGGGAGCCCATGGCATCGATGAACTGTGTGTCGAGCACCCAGCCACCGGGGGTGGAGAAGGATTCGGCTTCGATCCAGAGCGGCTGAGCGCTGGCGGAGCCGAGGGTGAGGAGGGTGGCGAGGAGGACGGATTTCATGGTTGAGGGCTGTTTTAAACGAGAACCGGGGGGGAAAGCAATCATGGGGTTTTTGTTACGGTAACAGGAGGGGGTATTTATGATTTACGATTTGTGATTTATGATTTCGGAGAGGGGGAGTGGGTGATGGCCAAAAGGACGGAAGGGACGAAGCTGGCTGAAAATGAGAACGCGGTGCTTCTGGGAGGAAGCACCGCGTGGGAGGGGTTTGGGGATGGTGGGGCGTTGGGCGGTAGTGGTGCGCTGGTGGTCGGGCGGGCTGTCGCCACACCCAACCTACGGAGGGGGGGCGTGGGCTGATGGGAGGAGGCGAAAGCGCTGGGGATTGACTGAAAATTGGGAATTGAAAACTGAGAACTGAAAATTGGCGGAAATGAAAACGCGGTGCTTCTTGGAGGAAGCACCGCGTGGGGAGTGGGTTTGTGGATGGAGGGGCGTTGGGAGGTGGGGAGCGCTGGTGGTCGGGCGGGCTATCGCCACACCCAACCTACGAGGGGCGGCGTGGGCTGATGGGGTGAAAGCGAGCGCTGGGGGCAGACGGGCTGTCGCTACACCCAACTTACGAAGGGTGGGCTTGGGCTGATGGGGTGAAAGCGAGCGCTGGGGGCTGACGGGCAGGATTGCCCGTGCTACTTTTTACTCAGATTTGAGGGAGGCCATGTCGATGGAGAAGCGGTATTTGACGTCGCTTTTGAGGAGGCGGTCGTAGGCTTCGTTGATCTGCTGGATGGGGATGATTTCGACGTCGGAGGTGATGTTGTGGGTGCCGCAGAAGTCGAGCATTTCCTGGGTTTCGGCGATGCCGCCGATGAGGGATCCGGCGAGGCGCTTGCGACCGAAGAGGAGGCCGAAGGCGGAGACTGGGAGGGGTTTGTCCGGAGCGCCGACGAGGGTGAGGGTGCCGTCGATTTTGAGGAGGTTTAGGTAGGCGTTGATGTCGTGATCGGCGGAGACGGTGTCGAGGATGAAGTCGAAGCTGCCGGCGTGCTTTTGCATGTCGTTGGCGTCGGTGGAGATGATGACTTCATCAGCGCCGAGGGCGAGGGCGGAGTCCTTCTTGTTGGGCGAGGTGCTGAGCACGGCGGTGTGGGCACCGAAGGCGTGGGAGAACTTCACGCCCATGTGGCCGAGGCCACCGAGGCCGATGACGCCGACTTTTTTGCCTTTGAGATCTCCCCAGCGACGCATGGGGGAGTAGGTGGTGATGCCGGCGCAGAGCAAGGGGGCGACACCGGCGAGGCTGAGATTTCCGGGGACGCTGAGAACGAAGTGCTCGTCCACCACGATGCTGCTGGAGTAGCCGCCGTAGGTGACGGGGGCGGTGCCGTGTTTGTCGGGCGAATTGTAGGTGAAGGTGGAGTGGGGGCAGAACTGCTCAAGATTGGCCTGGCACTGAGGGCAGGTTTGATCGGAGTCGACGAGGCAGCCGACGCCGACGATGTCGCCGCGTTTGTGTTTTTTCACGGCGGAGCCGACCTGGGTGACGCGACCGACGATTTCATGGCCGGGCACGCAGGGGTAGGTGGTGGGGACGGCGCTCCATTCGTTGCGGACCTGATGAAGGTCCGAGTGGCAGACGCCGCAGAAGAGGATTTCGATTTCGACATCGCGATCGGTGGGATCGCGGCGCGGGATCTGGAGGGATGCGAGGGGCGAGGTGGCGCTGGAGGCGGCGTAGGATTTGGCGGTGGGCATGATGGGAGGGGATTTAAGAGTTGGGTTGAATGGATTGATATTGGTCGTCGGTGACGTGTTCGAGCCAGTCGACGACTTTGCCGTCGAGGCTTTCCTGGATGGCGATGTGTGTCATGGCGGTGGTGGGGGAGGCGCCGTGCCAGTGCTTTTCTCCGGGCGGGAACCAGACGACATCTCCGGGACGGATTTCTGCGATGGGTCCGCCAAGGCGCTGAACGCGGCCGCAGCCGGAGGTGACGATCAGGGTCTGCCCCAGCGGATGGGTGTGCCAGGCGGTGCGGGCGCCGGGCTCGAATGTGACGATGGCGCCGGCGGTGCGTGCGGGTGAGGCCGGCTGGAAAAGTGGATCGATGCGCACCGTGCCGATGAACCAGTCGGCGGGGCCTTTGCCGGAGGGTTGTGAGCCGTTTCGTTGGATGTTCATGGCGGGATTGCGGGGTGTTACGTTTGGGGGGAGCTCGGCGGCTGGGCCATTGTGCGAGTTTTGTATTGAAGAGATGTGAGGCTGCGGCTGCAACACCGACATTGGATTCAATGGGTGAGCTTGTGTAGAGTGCGGGATGGCACGCGCTTCTTTGAACGACATCGCCCTCAGGCTCGGCATTTCCAAGATGACGGTGTCGCGCGCCTTGCGTGGGGGGAAGCATGTGGAGGAGGCGTTGAGGGAGAGGATTGTGCAGACGGCGGAGGAGATCGGCTACCGGCCTGATCCTGAGATCGCGAAGCTGATGACGCACATGCGGCGAGTGCGAAGGAAGGCGGAGCCGCTGACGCTGGCTTTTGTGTGGGCGGAGCGGAGTTCGAAGGAGATGGAGCGTTCGTCTTGGTCGCAGCAGCTGGTGCTGGGGGCGCACCGGCAAGCGGCGAAGCTGGGCTTTCAGCTGGAGGAGTTTCACCTGGCGGCGCGGGGGATGACGGCGCGAAGGCTGTCTGACATTCTGGAGGCGCGTGGGATTCCGGGGTTCATTCTTTCGCCGCTGGTGTCGCGCAGCCGTGGGCATGTGTCGATGGCGTGGGAGAAGTTCAGCAGTGTGGTGATCGGGCTGGGCTATGCGAGGCCGCAGCTGCACCGCGTGCATCACCATCACTATCTGGGCATGATGACGGCGCTGCGGATGCTGAAGAAGCAGCGCTACAAGCGAATCGGCTTTTATTGCGGCAGCACGATCAATGAGCGGATGTTTCGAGCGTGGTCGGCGAGTTTTCTGGCGCATCACCCGCTGGCCAAGCCCGGAGAGCTGCTGGCGCTGCGCAAGTCGCTTAGCCGCACTGATTTCCTGCAGTGGCTGCGCACGGCGAAGCCGGATGTGGTGATCGATGGAGGGCATCTGGTGAAAGAGTGGCTGGCCACCCTGCCCTCCTCGCGCAGGCCGGATCATGTCACGCTGGGGTGGCGGGCGGACATGGCGGAGGTGGCGGGGATCGACCAGCAGGCGGATGTCCTCGGTGCGGCGGCGGTGGATCTGCTGGTGACGCAGTACCAGCAGAATGAGCGTGGCATCCCCGAATCGCCGCGGATTGTGATGACGGAGGGTGTGTGGCGGGGGGCCAAAGGCTAGCAGCCGATCCGCTGAAAGCAGCGTGCAAGCCATGAGGCCAACGCAGCAAGCAAGGCTCAGAAATATAGCGATTTATGGGGAAAGATCGACCGTTATAGACGGGCTTAACGGGGGATAATGTCGGCGCAGGAACAGGCCGGGCAAAGAAACTCCTTACATCATTGTTTATCAGTATTTTACAGCATCCATGAACCCATTCCAACTGGCCGTTTACGCATTATCTCGTGGTGCCTCCCCTTCCACACCGCGGCGGCCACTGGTGCCGGGGATGGGTGCAAAAACCCCTTGTAGAGGTTATATGAATAGACCGCAGTCTGTGGCTTCGTATCCACCAAGAATGGAATTACTGCATATCGCTTCCCGGAAATACCTCATTTATGCTGGCTTGGCGGCCAGCCTCTTGTTAAGCGGCTGCCATCATAAGGAGGCGGAGCATGAGGAGAAGGAGGAGGAGGCTCAGATGATCCTGACGAACCCCATCAAGAGGGATACGCTGGTCACGCGCGAATACGTTTGTCAGATTCGTTCCTGCCGCAACATTGAGCTCCGCGCGGTGGAGCGTGGGTACCTGCAATCCGTCTTCGTGAAGGAGGGCCAGCTCGTCAAGGAAGGCGAACCCATGTTCAAGATCCTGCCGCTGGTTTACCAGGCAGAGCTGACTAGCGCCGAGGCCGAGGCCCAGGTTTCGAAGGTTGAGTATGAAAACACCAAGAGATTGACGGACAGCAAGGTGGTGTCTGACAAAGAGCTGGCCATTTCCAAGGCCAAATGGGAACAAAAAGTGGCGGTGGTAAACCTCGCGCAGGCTCACCTCGGCTTCACCAACATCAATGCTCCTTTTCCAGGTCTGATGGATCGCCTGCGCCTGCGGAATGGCAGCCTGGTGGATGAGGGGGATCTGCTGACGACCCTGTCTGACAACAGCGAGATGTGGGTCTATTTCAACGTGCCTGAGGCAGAGTATCTGGACTACATGTCTGAAGTGCAGCCGGACGAGAGAAAGAAGGTCGAACTGGTGATGGCCAACGGCAAGATTTTCAACCAGCCAGGAAGAGTCAACGTCATCGAGGCGGAGTTTAACAATCAAACCGGCACCATTCCATTCCGTGCGGATTTCGCCAACCCAGAACGTCTGCTGAGGCACGGCGAGACGGGCAACATTCGCATGAACAAAATGGTGAGGGGTGCGCTGCTGGTTCCACAGAAAGCGACGTTTGAGATTCTGGACCATCACTATGTGTTCATCGTGGGAGCGGATGATGTGCTGGTGCAACAGCGCATCCATATCAGCGAAGAGCTTGAGGATGTTTTCATCGTCAGCGAAGGTTTGACAGAGAAGGACAAGATCGTTCTCGAAGGAATGCGGCAAGCCAAGAGCGGAGAGAAAGCAGTGTATGTTTTCAAGAAGCCCGAAGAGGCTTTCAAGGACATGAAACTGCATGCTGAATAATTATAGGATTTGACCCATGTTTACGAAGATTCTGCGCCGGCCAGCCCTGGCCATTGTTATCTCACTGATCATCCTCTTCCTCGGGGGGCTTTCGATGATCACCCTGCCAATCTCCCAGTTCCCTGACGTGGCGCCGGTGTCGGTCATGGTCACGCTGGACTACCCGGGAGCGAGTGCGAAAGTTCTGGAAGAGTCCTGTTTGATTCCACTGGAGCGCTCGATCAACGGGGTGCCCAACATGAAGTACATGACCTCGGACGCCACGAGTGCGGGAGAGGCCACCATTCAGGTGATCTTCCACATGGGGACCGACCCGAACCAGGCGACGGTGAACGTGATGAACCGCGTCAACCAGGTGATGAGCCGTCTTCCTCCGCTGGTGCAGCGCGAAGGTGTCATCGTGAACAACCTGACGCCGAACATGCTGATGTATGTGAACCTTTTCAGCACGGACAAGAACGCGGACATGCAGTTCCTGTTCAACTACGGCTACATCTATCTCATCCCGGAACTGAGCCGTATTCGCGGCGTGGGTTCTGCCAAGATTCTGGGCACCCGGCAGTATGCGATGCGCATCTGGTTGAAGCCGGACCGCATGCGAGCCTACAACGTCTCGACGGAATCGGTGATGCATTCACTTTCGGAGCAGAGCTTGATCGGATCTCCAGGTCGAATAGGGCGAGCGGACAGCAAAACTTCACAGTCGCTGGAATACGTGCTCACCTACGTGGGCCGATACAACACCGTCGAACAGTATGAGAACGTCATTTTGCGAGCCACGGAAGACGGTGAGCTGCTGCGCCTGAAGGACGTGGCCTCCGTGGAGCTGGGCAGTGAGTTCTACGATCTTTATTCAGACCTCGACGGGCTGCCCTCTGCGGCCATCGTGATCAAGCAGAGCTTTGGCAGCAATGCGCACGAAGTTATCAAGGAGATCAAGGAGAAGCTGGTGGAGATCAAGGAGAAGACGTTTCCGTCAGGGATGGACTACAAGATCAGCTACGATGTGGCCAACTTCCTTGATGCCTCGATTGAGAAGGTGCTGCACACGCTGATCGAGGCCTTCATTCTGGTGGCACTTGTGGTGTTTGTTTTCCTTGGTGACTGGCGTTCAACGCTCATTCCGACGCTGGCAGTGCCGGTCTCGCTGATCGGCGCCTTCTTCCTCATGCAGATGTTTGGGGTGACGATCAACCTGATCACGCTTTTCGCGCTGGTGCTGGCCATCGGCATCGTGGTGGACGACCCCATCGTGGTGGTGGAGGCCGTGCATGCAAAAATGCATGGCACGCGCATCTCCCCTTATAAAGCCACGCAAATGGTGCTGCATGAAATCGCCGGTGCCGTTATTGCGATCACGCTGGTGATGACTGCGGTGTTCGTGCCTGTGACGTTCATGACCGGCCCGGTGGGGGTCTTTTACCGCCAGTTCTCGATCACCATGGCGGTGGCCATCGTGCTCTCCGGCGTCATGGCGCTCACGCTGACGCCCGTGCTGTGCGCGATGATTTTGAAGAAGTCCGAGCATGGCCATGACCATGATGACGGTCAAGGCAACAAGAAGCGCAAATGGCGCGGGCCGATCGCCTTGCTGCTGGCCGCCTTCAATCATGTGTTTGAAAAGGTGACTGACATTTATGTCGCCATCCTCAGAAAGATCGTCCACCGGCGGCTGCTGACATTCTCAGTGCTGGGGATGGCCGGTGCAGCGATCTACTTCATCAACGAAAAACTGCCCGCAGGCTTCATTCCGGCGGAAGACCAAGGAATGATCTACGCGATTCTGCAGACGCCTCCAGGATCGACCTTGGAACGCACCTCGGCCAAGTCCACCGAGCTGCAGCAACTCGCCAAGACCATTGAAGGGGTTGATTCCGTGTCATCGCTGGCGGGCTACGAAGTGCTGACGGAGGGTCGCGGATCGAACGCCGGCACGTGTCTGATCAATCTGGAAAAGTGGGATGAGCGCAAACTGACCGCACCTCAGATCATCGCGGAGCTGGAAGAGAAATGCAAAGCCATCTCGGGTGTCACGATCGAGTTCTACGAGCCGCCAGCGGTTCCCGGCTACGGTGCTGCGGGTGGTTTCTCGCTCCGACTGCTGGACAAGACCAACACGGGTGACTACGACAAGCTGCAGGTGGTGAACGATGAGTTCATGACGGCGCTCGGGAAGCGCAAAGAACTCCGCGGCCTCTTCACGTTCTTCAGCGCCAACTATCCCCAGATCGAGCTCGTCATTGACAACAAAGTGGCGATGCAAAAGGGGGTCTCGATTGGCAAGGCGATGGACAACCTTTCCGTCATGATCGGCAGTACGTATGAACAAGGCTTCATCAAGTTTGGCCAGTTCTTCAAGCTGTATGTGCAGTCACATCCGGACTACCGGAGGCTGCCGAAGGATCTCAAGGACATGTATGTGGCCAATGAAAAGGGCGAGATGGTGCCGTATTCGGCTTTCCTGACCCTGAAACCGAAGCTGGGCTTGAACGAAATCACGCGTTACAACGCCTACCCGGCACCGTCCATCCAAGGTGCGCCTGCCGCAGGTTTCAGCAGTGGCGATGCCATTAAAGCGATCCAGGAAGTGGCGAAGAAGACCCTGCCGCGAGGCTTTGACATCGGCTGGGCCGGGCTTTCGTTTGACGAGGTGGGGCGCGGCAATGAGGCCATGTATATCTTCATCGTGGTGCTGCTGTTCGTTTACATGGTGCTTGTGGGACAGTACGAAAGCTTCACCCTCCCGCTGGCCGTAATCCTCTCCCTGCCGGTGGGTGTCATGGGCTCCTTTGCGCTGCTGAAGACGATGGGACTGGACAACGACATCTACGCGCAGGTGGGCATCATCATGCTGGTGGGCCTGCTGGGCAAGAACGCCATTCTGATCGTTGAATTCGCCTCCCAACGGCATCATGAAGGGTTGTCCATCCTTGAGGCGGCCATTGAAGGCGCCAAGGTGCGCTTCCGTCCGATTTTGATGACGTCCTTCGCCTTCATCGCGGGGATGATCCCCCTGCTGAGGGCCTCGGGAGCAGGCGCGATCGCCAACAAGACGATTGGTGCCTCAGCGGCTGGCGGGATGCTTTTGGGAACAGTTATCGGTCTGCTTGTCGTTCCTGGACTTTATTATATCTTCGGCACAATCGCAGCCCGTGGAAAGCTTCTCCCAGATGAAGACGATACACCGCTGAGCGAACTCGGAGAGTACGGCCATCATGAACATGCAAAACCTGAAGAACAAGCTCCTAGCATTTAATTTCGTTTGTCTAATCGTCCTGGTGCAGGGGTGCTCTTCAGTGCTCCGCCGCGACCCTTTGCCATCGAGTGATCCGCCGCTGCCTGCCAACTTTCCGGACACGGCAGGAACGAAGAACTCCGCCGTGATCGGATGGAAGGAGTATTTCAAGGATCCAAACCTGACGTCCCTGATTGGCATTGCGTTGCAGAACAATCAGGAACTGAACATTCTGCTGCAGGAGATTGAGGCATCGAAGGCCGAAGTGCGTGCGCGCAAGGGTGCCATTCTTCCCTTTGTGACCGCAGGCACGACCGCCGGCCTGGACAAAGTGGGCAGGCATACTGCCGCCGGAGCTGCGGAAGACAATCCCGCCAATGAAATTGCTGCAGGAACAGTCATGCCAACGAACATGCCCAATTTCGGCTTCTCGGCCGACTTTGACTGGGAAGTGGACATCTGGAGGAAGCTGCGCAACGAGCGGGATGCCGCGATCCTGCGCTACCTGGGCACCCAGGAAGGGCGGAACTTCATGATCACGAACATCGTCTCCGAGATCGCCCAGACCTACTATGAACTGGTGGCGTTTGACAACCAGTTGACGACCCTGAAGCGGATGATTGAGATTCAAAAGAATGCGCTCGAGACGGTGAGGCTGCAGAAAGCGAACGCGCGGGTCACGGAGCTCGCCGTGCGCCGATTTGAGGCGGAAGTGCTCAAGAACCAGAGCCATCAGTTCCAAGTTCAGCAGCAGATCACGGTGGCCGAGAACAAGCTCAACTATTTGGTGGGTCGCTACCCCCAGCACGTGAAGCGGAAGTCTGAGGGCTTCGAGCAACTGATGCTTGGCCGCATCAACACCGGACTGCCGGTCGAATTGCTGCGGAACCGTCCGGACGTGCGGCGTGCGGAGCTGGAACTGGCGGCAACCGGACTGGATGTGAAGGCTGCAGCGGCAAGATTCTACCCTTCCCTCAGTCTCAAAGGAGCCTTGGGATTGCAGTCCTTCTCACTGGAGTCCGCGTTTACCACCCCGGCTTCGCTGGTTTATGGTATTGCCGGCAACGTGATGGCCCCCTTGATCAACCGGAGTGCGATCAAGGCAGCGTTCCTCGGTGCGAGCGCCCGCCAGATCGCGGCGATCTACACCTACCAGCAGACGGTGCTGAAAGCCTACGTCGAGACGGTGAACCAACTCGCGCAGATCAAAAACTATGGCCGCAGCTACGATCTCAAGGCCCAGCAGGTGGCGGCTCTGACCGACTCCATCAACATCGCCGGCCAGCTCTTCTTCAATGCCCGTGCGGAATACACTGAAGTGCTGCTTACCCAGCGTGATGCACTCGAGTCGAAAATTGATCTGATCGAGCTGAAGCAGGAGCAGCTGAATGCGTTTGTGAAGGCCTACAAGGCTCTCGGCGGCGGTTACAACCGCGCGGCTGGCGGCTCGGGCAACTCCACCAAAATGGCGGTGCCTAAAGTGGTGGGTTAACTGAAAGGTGGCA
>JAPLUN010000141.1 GCA_026397715.1 Verrucomicrobiota bacterium | reverse complement strand
CGCATCACACCAGCCCACACACGCCTCAATCCCTGACGCTGCTTTTGCCGGTGAGCATCATCCTCCACCGGCACCTCACGCACGGCGTGCTGCGGATCCACGACCACGGGGCATGACGAGACGCCGCCCGAGTCATCAATGCCGGCATAATTGATGGCCACTCCAAAAAAGCCCGCGACTCCCGCTGTTTCGATGCCGGGATCGACCTCTTCCAGCGCACGCCGTATCGACTCTTCACGCTCATCAATGCAGAAAACCACCTGGGCGACCAGTCGATTACTGATTGGAACAACGCACGGCATGTTGCGATGCCTGGCCAGCGGAATCAACACACGCCGCTCATGTCTGCGCTCATAGGCCAGATGCAGCAGCCGTCGGCGTTCGGTCTCATGGCAGGCAAGGATCTCCTGATCCAGCCGCGCCAGCTCCTCATCCGTGCAAGCACCAAGCTCACAGCTGCTGATGCCCAGCAACTGGACCACATCAAACACACGCGCCACATGAGTCTGCGGGTCAAAGCGCGGCACAGGCAGCAGGGTGGTGCGCCACGCGGCAGTGTCGCCGGAGATGTCCCTGAGCAATGCCACGGTGTAGGTGAGGCGCAGCGCGAGAAATTCCATGAGGGAGCAGCGAACACGATCATGCGGGGCCAGCGTGACATCCACCTCCAGCATGCGGATCATGCCCGCCCAGCCGCGCAGAGCTAGCAGCTCTTCCGTGACAAACTCCTCCCACTGCCCCAAGGGCACATCAAGCTGTGCGAGCGACTCCAGCACGACGGTGTCCGCGTCCATATTGGCGGCCTCCTGCCGCAAAAAATCAGCGCGCACACCGCTGAGATGCGCCGGAAACATGGCAAACGCCTGCGGCATGATCTTGCGAGCAGCCTTGAGCAGCCCCTTGTCACGGTGCGGCATGGGCCAGTAGGCGATGCCCTGGTCCAAATAGGCCCCCGTGAGCCGGATGAGAGGAGGATGGATGAGCGCATCCATGTCGATGCCATGCTGCGCCAGGACGACTTCTCGCGGACGTTTTGGCATCACGGGAGCAGGTGTGGGCGGTGGTTTCACCCGGCCCAGGCATGTGTACCAGAGCGCCTGCGGAGAATCCCTGCGCAGAGCCTTCGCCGAGGGCCCCGGCAGATCGTTGCGGAACGAATCCAGCCAGCCACCCTCTTCCAACTGCCAGGAGATGTTGATGCCATTCACGCGGCGCACACCTGGGGTGAGCATCACACGCCGGAGCTGGCGGCGTGTGAGCCTGCCCGACAGAATGTCCGCATCGGGCTCACGACTGAGAATGGCGTCGATGTCTTCATCAAGAATGCGCTGGCGCCCGCGCTCCGTATGATAGGCCTCTTCAGAGAGGAATGGCTCCGCACCAAATAAACGTCCTCCCTCAATGACGGCATCTTCAAACCTCCGGTGCTGCAACGAACGGAGCGTGTTGTAATGCACGAAAACACCCAGGGGGCCCTGAACCGGAAGGCGCTGAGCCGCATGCTCCACCGCCTGCCGGAGATGCTCAATCCTCCCTCCTGCCGGGCAAGTGTCCTGGCTGGCAGCATAAGAGCCACAGGTGCCGACATGGGTGGACGTATTCATCAAAGATTTAGACACTTACTAAAGGGTGTGCAGCGCAGCTGTGCCATCCCTTGATCAAGGGGTATTTCACTACGGGTGACCGGGGCATTTTCACACTCGTGCATGCATGCCCACCATGCCGAGGCTGGGACTGTGGATGATGTCTCCGGTGTGGTAGGCCAGACCTTTGCCATTATCCTCAATGGTGAGCCGGATGCTTTGATCACGGTGGTCGAGGCTGATCTTCACTTTAGTGGCCTCCGCGTGCCGGGCGCTGTTGGTGCTTGGTAACAATCCGCTGGAAATAAGAAAGACGACGCAGATGGCGAGCGTCCAGCGTTCGCGCGGCAGAGCATCCGGGATGTCGGTCACATGCTGGGTAGAAATCCGAAAAAAGAATGTTGAAAAAACGCATCAGATTGATGGCATTGAAGGCCGTGGCCACCGGGAGGCAAAGACCGACCCAGGGATGATTTTCCAAGGCCTCGTGGAACAGCAGGCGGAAAAATTCGGCGAGGTTGGAGGAGCCTTGAGTAGTGAGAAGTTGCAAAACGGTATGTGTTTGGCTACACCCAGACACAGACCACACTGGCCTATCTCTCGCCACAGCGCGTGCGTTTCAAGGCTAAAGCCTTTTACAGAACAGACTTTAGCCCTCATGACGCACTGCATCCATTTAATTCAGTAATTCAAACGACCACATGTCCACCCCCACTACCGCTTCAAAACCCGAAGGCCCCGTGCCGGCAGGCAACTTCGCCGGCTTCAAAGCTTATTTCGGCAAAGACATCCTCTCTGGCTTTCTGGTCTTCTTAATTGCTCTTCCACTGTGCCTTGGAATTGCCAAAGCCAGCGGCTGCCCGGCCATCGCGGGGATTTTTACAGCAGTGATCGGCGGCATGCTCACCCCCTTCCTGAGTAACTCTGAGCTGACCATCAAAGGGCCAGCGGCTGGCATGATAGCCATTGTGCTGGGCACGGTCAGCGAGCTTGGCTATGAAAAGATGCTAGCGGTCGGCGTGGTTTCGGGGTGCCTTCAAATCATCTTTGGCTCTTTCAAGCTCGGAACTCTGGGTGAATTTTTCCCTGTGGCGACGGTGCATGGCATGCTCGCGGCCATCGGAATCATCATCATTTCGAAGCAGATTCACATTGCACTGGGAGTTGCCGTCCATGCGAAAGAGCCACTGGAATTGCTCGCAGAAATCCCAGACAGCCTCATTCACATGAACCCAGTGATTGCCCTGATCGGTGGCATCGCCCTGGTGATTTTGTTCGGGCGAAGGTTGATCAAAAACAAATTTGTTCAGGCCGTCCCGGGACCACTGATTGTCCTCCTGGTCGCCGTTCCGCTTTCGTTCTATTTCGACATTGGCCACAAACACATCTACCAGTTCCAAAGCCACTCCTTTGAATTGGGTCCGGACAAGCTGGTCAACCTGC
>JAPLUN010000692.1 GCA_026397715.1 Verrucomicrobiota bacterium | reverse complement strand
GATGCCGATGGAAACGTGATCCAAAAGGATGTGGACACCAGCAAGGACCCCAAGCCCAAGGGGGCGATCTATGATGGAGCCAAGATGCCGTATTTCATGCGCATCGTCGGCGGCACCGGCATGCATGAGGGCTACCTGCCGGGTTACGCCGCCTCGCATGGTTGCATCCGCATGCCGGGCTTCATGGCCGCCGCCTTCTACCGCTCCGTGGAGGTGGGCACACCGGTGAGCATCGAACCCTGACCTGGATTTTTGGACCTCAATTCAAACCGGACAAGACTATGAACATCACCCAAAATCGCGGCCTGCTCGCGCTGGCCATCTATCTCATCATCGTCGGCTTTATCGGCGCTTTTAACGTCAGCCTCGGCGCTCTCAGTATCCTGGTGCCCATTCTCGCCATCGTGGCAGGTGTGCTGCTGCTGCTGGGGAAGTAAGCACGTGCTGCGCTAGAAACTGATGTAGCTCAGCGGTACATCCGTTTTGGACTTCAGCTTAAACTCCCGGTCCACCATGCAGGGCGCGTCGGGCAGGGCGAGGATCTCTTTGGTGAACTTCGCGCTGGTGTCAGGGCTGGCCTCCACATGCAGGACGTTGCCTGCGGCATCCCGAATGATGAGGACATAGCCGTAGCTTTTCACCCCGTCATCCGGCGAGTCGCCGCCTACAAAGTAGGTGAGGCGTACGGGCTGCGTGGTGTGCACCATCTTGGACTGGGGGCGGATGGAGATGTCAAACTCCTCCTTTTGCAGCACGATGAGGTCGCCGTTGCGGTCGGAGGTGTTTTTGGCGAGGATGAGGGCCAGGCCGCGGGCGTTCTGCAGGTCGCGGTTCACCTCCTGGTTGCTGATGGGTGCAGGGCCGGTGGCCTGGTCCGGGTGCTGCGCCACCCAGGTGGCGATGTAGGTGCTGTCCTCCTTGCAGAGGGTCTTGCGGTTTATGGTGAGGGTCTGCTGATCGCTGCTGCGTTTCAGGGTCACATTGTCACCTGAAACGGCGGTGATCTCCGCCTCCAGCAGAGTGCCCGCGAGACTGACGAACACACGGGTGTCCGCCAGCGCCAGAGGGGCGATGAGGAAGGACAGAACTAGCAGGCGGACGGATCGCATGGGCAGGAATACGGCTGACACTGCCCTATTCTGCCGGATGCCGCACGCTTTCAAGCCTCGCGCAGCAGAATCGCATCCACATTGATGCCGTCGTAGAGTGCATCGCTGAGAATGACGAGGGGATCGCCATGTTTGATGAGGTTTTCCATGCGCAGCAGTTCCAGGGCGTTGCGGATGGCCGCCTCGGGATCGCCCTCGGTGAACTGCAGCACGAAGGGGTTCACGCCACGGGCGGTGACCAGGGTGCGGCTGACGTGCAGATTGGGCGTGAAGGCAAAGATGGGGGCGAACTCCGGGCGCTGATGCGCGAGGAGATGCGCCATGACGCCACGGATGGTGAAGACGAGGAGCTTGCTGCCGGGAATGCTGTTGGCCAGCAGGATGGCAGCCTTGACGGTCTTGTGCTTGTTGGTCTTGAGCGGGGCATCGCTGGCGAAGCGGCCGGAGGGATACTTTTGCTCGATGCGGCTGATGACGGTGTGCAGCACTTCCACGCATTTCTCCGGGTAGCGGCCCACGCTGGTCTCACCACTGAGCATTACGCAGTCCACCTGCTCGATGACGGCATTGAAGATGTCGGTGACTTCCGCGCGCGTCGGCACGGGGTTTTCGATCATGCTCTCCAGCATCTGCGTGGCCACGATGACCTTGCGGCCATGGTAGGAGCAGCGCTCGACGATCTGGCGCTGGATGAGCGGCAGGTCCTCGATGGGGCACTCGCTGCCGAGGTCACCACGGGCGATCATGATGCCGCCTGAGGCCTCCACGAGGGCATCGAGATTGTTGATGGCCTGCTGGTTTTCGATTTTGGCGATGACGCGCGCCTTGCTCTGCTTCTGCTCCAAGAGGAGCTGCAGGTGCTGCAAGTGGCCGGGCTCACGGGCGAAGCTGAGAGCGAAGAAGTCAACGCCCAGCTCCACGCCGAGATCGAGATCCGCGTAGTCCTTTTGCGTGAGCGGGGGCAGGCGCACGGGCACGCCGGGGAGATTGATGTGGCGGCGGGATTTCATCTCGCCCTTGGTCATGACGGTGCCGATGACGCGGAGGGTGGAGACCTCGGTGGCCTTCACCTGGATCATGCCGCCGTCCACCATGATGATGTCGCCGGCTTTGAGGTCCTTGCCCAGCTCCGGGTAGTTCACGCCGACGGAATACGGCGTAGTCGAAGGAATGTCGGCCTTGCAGCGAAATTCCACGGTATCGCCCACCTGAAGCTGCCAGGGCTGCTCGACATCGCCGGTGCGAATGCTGGGGCCGGTGAGGTCCATGAGGACGGCGATTTCGCGCTTGGAAGCGGCGGCGGCCTCGCGGACGCGGGCGTAAACGGTGCGCACCCAGTCATGGGAGGCGTGGCTCATGTTCAGGCGGATGACGTCGGCACCTTTGGCGATGAGGCTGGCAAGGACTTCAGGACTCTCCGTGGCAGGTCCGAGAGTGCAGAGGATTTTGGTTTTGCGCATGGATGGCATAATGAAAGCAGGGGACGGGCCAGCGTTGGCTCTGTCTTGCTGCCATGCAAGACTTAGAACGTAAAGAGTGCGTTGTAATTGGCTGCGATGATGCCTTGCAATTCATCCACAGGCATGCCGCGCACCTGCGCGAGGAGCTCGTAGCTCACGCGGAGGTTGGCGGGGTGATTGAGGGCTTTGCCATCGGCGGCTTGCAGCGGGTGGGGGTTCAGCTCATCCGGCGGCCACATGTCGGGGGCGTCGGTTTCGGTGAGAAGGCGGTCGAGGGGGACGGACTTGAAGACGGCGAGCTGCGCGGCTTTGCGCGGATGGCCGAAGTAGGGGCTGAGGGAGAAGTAGGCACCGAGTTTGACGAAGGTGGGGATCATCTCGGCAGGGCCGCCGTAGGAGTGCAGCAGGAAGCCACGGCGTGGCAGCGGGGTGCTGCGCAGGGTTTCCTCCAGCAGGCCGAAGGCGCGCAGGCAGTGGAGGGTGGCGGGGCGGTCCAGCTCCACGGCGAGGGCGAGCTGCGTGCGGAAGCATTCGAGCTGGGCCTCGATGTCGGGGTTTTCAATCCAGCGATCAAGACCGATCTCACCAACCACGGCGTTCGGATGCTCTACCAGAAGCTGCTTGAGTGTGGTGGCCCAGTCCTGGGTGCGTTCCTTGACATACCAAGGGTGCAGGCCAAAGGCGGGGCGGATCCACGAGTGGGCGCGGGCGAGGTCTGCCACAGCGCGCCAGTCTTCCTCGCAGGAGCCGTTCACAATCATCTCCGCCAGCCCGGTCTGCGGCAGCGTGGCGAGGATGTCATCGCGCCACGGGTCGAGGCGCTCGTCCTGGAGGTGATTGTGGGCGTCGTAGAGCACGGAGCGAATTTACGATTTATGATTTGAGAAGGCACAAAAAAGCCCGCGCATGCTTCACAGCACACGCGGGCCGTTGAATCATTCGCGGCTCAGTTGTTGCCGATCATGAGCAGCATGGTGTCGCCTTTGCGCCAGACGCGGAGGAGGACGGTTTTGTCGCTGCCTTTGGCGAGGGTGCGGGCTTCGGCGGCATTGTTCACGGGCTTGCGGTTCACGTGGGAGATGACGTCGCTTTCTTCCACGCCCATGGCGGCGGCGCGGCTGTCGGCATCCACCTTGGTGACGATGACACCGTTCACGCTGTCGGGGATGTCGTGGCGCTCGCGCAGGGCCGGGGTGAGGGTCTGGACGGTGACGCCGGAGACGAGCTCGCTGACGTTGTCCTTGGCCTGGCCGGGGGCGGCACCGGGGCGTGGGATGCCGCGCTGTCCGCCGCTCAGTTCAGACAGGGCCTCTTCGGGCAGGGCTTCCAGGGTGGCGTTCAGAGTGAGGCGTTTGCCACCGCGCATGACTTCGATGGGGATCTGGCTGCCGGGCTTGGTGCCGCTGACGATGAGGCGCAGACGGCTGCTGCTGTCCACGCGCTGATTGTTGATGGAGACGATGATGTCCTCCAGCTGGATGCCGGCCTTTTCGGCGGGGGATTCGGCACCGACCATCATGACGACTGCACCGCCCTGCTCTTTAAAGCCAAGACGTTCCGCGAGAGCGCCGTCGAGATCGGTGATCTGCACGCCGAGGAAGCCGCGCTGCACAGCACCGTCGTCCAGCAGGTCTTCCACGATGTGGAGGGCCATGTTGATGGGGATGGCAAAGCCGATGCCGGCATTCATGCCGGTGCGCGAGAGGATGGCGGTGCTGATGCCGACGACACGGCCCATGGCATCCACCAGCGGGCCGCCGGAGTTGCCGGGATTGATGGAGGCGTCGGTCTGGATGAAGTCTTCGTAGCCTTGGACGCGGCCGCCGCGGCCGTTGCCCTTGCCCACGATGCCTTCATTGCTGCGGCCCAGGGCGCTGACGATGCCCTGCGTGACGGAGCGGCTGAGCTCCATCGGCGCACCTGCGGCGAGGACGATGTCGCCCACGCGGAGCTTGGAGCTGTCTCCCAGCGTGGCGGGGGTGAGGCCGGTGGCGTCGATCTTGATGAGGGCGACGTCGGTGAGCGGGTCCGTGCCGATGACGGTGGCGCGGTAGGTTTTGGAGGAGCCATTGACGTCCACATCCACATCGATCTTTTTGGCATCTGCCACGACGTGGTTGTTGGTGATGATGTAGCCGTCCTGGGTGATGATCATGCCGGAGCCGACGCCTTGGGACTGATGGGCATCATCATCGGGGGCGGGCTGCTGGGGCTGCTGCGGGCGCTGGGGCTGCTGCTGCGGTCCACCGCGGCGGCGCGGAGCGGGTGCGGGCTCATCATCCTCGTTCATGCCGCCGCCAAAGGGATCCGGGCCGCCGCCGGGGGCGCCGAAGAAGCGGTAGAAGAAGGGACGTAGCTGTGGCGGGATCTGTTCCACATCCGGAGCCTTGATGGGCGTGGAGGAGTGGATGGTGACGACGCTGGGCAGGATCTTTTCCACCACGGTGGCGTAGCTCATCTGCAGCTGGCCGTTGTTCGGCAGCAGGCTGGGGTCACGCAGGATCTTCGCGGAGAAATCTGCCGTCAGAGGTGCCTTCGAATCCGCAGGGGGCATCAGGGTCGGCGGTGCCACAGGCTGTGTCGATGCGGGAGGCGGTAGTGCTCCAGGCTGCTGGGCCTGAAGAGCGGGCAGTCCTGCCGCCAGCATGCCGGCGCAGGTGAACGCGATGCGGAAACGTGGTTGAGTGATCATGGCAGTGGTTTGGGGTTGGGATTTTTCAGCGGCAGCGGGGGAGCGCATGTCTCTCAGACGTAGTGACGGGAGGAATGTTGAACATATTTGTGCGAAAGAAAGGGACTCTTTCACATCGCCCGCCGCAGATACAAAGATCCGTCCCGGCGGCGTTTGGGGCTTCCCGGTACTACGGCGCTCGCGCCTGAAAGAGTGGCTCTATTCCTGCGGCGGCATCGCAGAAGCAGGGATTCCAATGCAAACAGCGGTGCCGCTCCGGACGTAGGTTGGGTGTGTTTGGCGGGCTGGTGCCCTCCTATTCATCCGCAACACCTTCGCCAAACCGCCCGACTCTGGAGGCGTGTACAGGCCGTGGTGTTTGCCACACGCACATGGACGGGCGGGCTGTCGCCACACCCATCCAACGAAAGGCGCAGCGCTCCGGACGTACGTGGGGTGTGTTTGGCGGGCTGTGCCCTCCTATTCATCCGCAGCCCTCTTCGCCAAACCGCCCGACTCTGGAGGCGTTCGCAGGCCGTGGCGCTTGCCGCACGCACACGGACGGGCGGGCCTGTCGCCACGCCCATCCCACGACTGCTTACTTGCGCGCTTCGGCCAGGGCCTTGTCCATCACTTCCTTGATCGTGACTTCGGCTCCGCCGCGGCGTTTGCTCTCGTCGGCGGCTTCCATGAAGGCGTAGATTTCCAGCGTTTCTTCTGGTGTCACAGGAGCGACGCCGGTGCGGAAGAAGTGCACGACGGAGTAGAGCAGGGGATCGTAGCCGTCGTAGGTGCCGATGGCTGCCTCGCCCTTCTCACCGATGGCCTTGCCGCCGTAGCCTTTGGACTCGGTGAAGGTGCCGGTGCGGCCGCCTTCCCAGGTGCCGGTGACGGTGATGCGGGCGACGGTCTGCTTGGTCTCCACCTTGGTGACTTTGTCCACGGTGGTAACTTCCTCCATGACGGTGCCGCGCTTCACGCTCTGGCAGCCGGTGCCCATGACGGTGAAGAGGGACTCCACGCCGTGGATGCCATACCAGAAGAGATCGGGGTGGTGGGGCTCGAGGCTGGCGGGGCTGGTGGTGTTGGCCTGCTTCACCTTGCCGATGCTGCCGCCGCGCACGGCCTGCGTGCCTTTGCCAAAGCGCAGCGAGGAGGAGGAGAAAACGGGAATGCTGGCCTTCTTGGAGGCATCGAGAATCTTGATGGCGTCGACAAGGGAGCCCGCGATGGGTTTGTCGAGGAAGACCGGTTTGTGCGCCTCGATGCAGGGCAGCACCTGCTCCAGATGCACGCGGCCGTCGTTGGATTCGAGGAAGACCACGTCCACTTTGTCGAGCAGTTCATGGATGCTCGGGACGATCTCCACGCCCAGGTCCTTGACCTTCTGCGTGTACTCCGGCACGCGCTCCGTGCTGGAGGGGATGTCCTTGGAGCCCTGCGCATACGCGGCCACGAGGCGCACGCCCATGACCTCCGGCTTCTGCGGCGTGGTGTTCAGCGTCTTGGTGAAAGCCAGCACGTGGGAGGTGTCCAGCCCGATGATGCCGGCGCGGATGTGCTGCGCGCTGGCGTTGAGGGAGAGCAGCGCGAATGCGCCAAGGGTGAAGAGCAGGGAGCGAATCATGGGAGGAAGATTACGCGGCACAGGGGGCGGCCTTTCGCTGGGGTTTTGGGGGTGAAACCGGCTGCGTCGAAGAAACCGCCGCAGCGCAGCACAAAAGGAGTGGAAGAGGGGGAGTTTGCAGTTGGTTGCCATGGTTGGCGGTTGTTTGCGATTGTTGGGCGTGGGTAGGAGCGAGCGTAGGGGGTGGCCGCGCGGTGAGATTAGGCCTTATGGGACCTATGCGGCATATAGGACCTATTGGGCTGGGACCGGGGCACCTGCTACCGCGTGCGCGCCGCTCTGGTAACAACTGCCAACCATGGCAAACCACCGCCAACCACCGCAAACTTCTTTGTGCTACTTCGTCCCCACGCAATACACCGCTTTGTTGCTGCGCAGAATCAGCACGTCACCGCTCACGGCGGGGGTGCCGTTGAAGTGGGTGGTGTCGCTGGCGAAGACGTTGGTGGCGAGGAGTTCGTAGGTGGGCTTGGCGGCGAGGACGAAGGCGCCATCGCGGCGGGAGACGCAGATGAGCTTGTCGCCGATGAGGACGGGGGAGGCGTAGAAGGGCTTGCCGCCGCCGCGTGAGCCCATGGTGGCGCGCTCGCGATAGACGTCCTTGCCGGTCTTGGCATCGATGCAGAGCGCGAAGCCCTGGTCGTTGATGACGTAGAGGTGACCGTCTTTCAGGATGGGCGTGGGGACGTAGCTGCTGGAGCTGCTGTCCCACAGGATGGCCTTGGGGCCGAGATCGCCTTTGCCGCCGATCTTGATGGCGGTGCTGCGCGTGGCAGGGAATCCGCCGAAGACATAGACGGTGTCGCCGTCACCGGGGACGAGGCAGGGGGAGACATTGCCGGTGAGGCCGTGGGTGGCATACCAGCGCAGCTTACCGGTGTCGGGATTCATGCCCCACAGTTCCTGCGGCACGGCGATGACGAGATCGTCCACGCTATCGCGCTTGAGGATGTTCGGCGTGCCGTAGGCCATGCCGAAATCGCCCTCGGCTTTCCACACGATTTTGCCGGTGGTTTTGTCGAGGCCGAAGATCGTCTGGCTCTCGTCGTTGGCGTTTACGATGAGCAGGTTTCCATGGATGATGGGGCTCGCGGCGGATCCCCAGCGGCGCTGGCCGGAGCTGGTGCCGCAGGAGGTCTGCCAGAGCTGCTTGCCCTGGAGGTCAAAGGCCAGTGCGCCGCTCTTGCCAAAGAACACGTAGACGCGCTCGCCATCCGTCACCGGCGTGTGGGTGGCGTAGCCGTGCTCGGTGATGAAGCCGGTGAACGGATCCTCCGCAGCCGCGCTGGGAACCTTGGCATCCCACAGCACCTTGCCATCGGCGCGGTTGAGGCAGAGGAGATGCCGCACGAGCTGGCGCATGTCGTTCGCGCCCGGTTTATCGCCATAACCGGTCCAGCAGGTGATGAAGACCTTGTCTCCGAGCACGATGGGGCTGGAGGCCCCCGGCCCGGGCATGTCCGCTTTCCACAGCAGGTTTTCCGTGTCGCTCCACTTCAGTGGAACCTTGGATTCCGTGACGATGGCCGCACCCGTGGGGCCAAGGAAGCGCGGCCAGTCATTGCCAGCGGCAGTGAGAAGAGAAGGCGTGGCAAGAGCGAGCGTGAGGGCGGAAGCGAAGGCGCGGGAGAGCAATTTCATGCGGGGAGGGATAACCCGTGGGAAGGGGGAAAGTTACGCGGGGGTGTTTGGATGGGAGCGCGGACCTCCGAGTCCGCAGCACTCCGCGAGCATCCAGAACTCCGCGCTTTCCCCTCCCGCCCCGCAGTGCTTTGCCAACAGGCTTTGAGCAGCAGGTTTGAAAAATGAAAACCCGATGGCCTGCGATGGCGCTAAGCCGAAGGGCCAGGAGAGGAGGCTGCCCACGCGGAGCATCGTGTCATATCGGAGTGCTGCGGGCTCGGAGGCCCGCGCTCCTAGGGCGCTGCATGGTTCGATGCGTTACTGGACAATCAAAACGCCAAGAGGTAAAACGTAGCCATGAACGCCACCGCTGATTATGCTAAGGCCGACTCTGAATGGGATGCTGTGATCAAGACCCGCGTCGAGGAGATCGAGATGGGTGCCGCGAGGCTGATCCCCCTCGATGAAGTCGAGACGGAGATGGATGAGTTTGTGGCATCACTGACAAAAGGATGAGGCTGGTGATGAATGCGCACATGTGCTCAGAGACTCCAGCCTCCTCTTCGTCTCC
>JAPLUN010000089.1 GCA_026397715.1 Verrucomicrobiota bacterium | reverse complement strand
GCGAAGGCCATCTGCACCAGCTTCCCTTTGCTCGGCACCTGCAGCAGCCGGGTAAACTGGGTCTCCTCATTTTTCATGATCAGTTCCAGTCCATGATGCGCCCCCAGCTTGCGAAAGCTGTCACTCAGCAGCTTGCTGCCGTCTCGTTGCAGGCTGGATCGGAGGATGGACATCGTCAGTGCGGAGACTGGCGGCTTGTAGGTGTCCTCGTCCACCTCCTCCGCGTCGTTGATGGTCAGCATGCATCGCAGGTCGAGAAGAGGATGCGAGATGATCATGAAGAATTCAATGTTCTCGTCCACTTCCTCCTTGGCCACTTTCAGCTCCAGGATTTGCGCCACCCAGCCATTCGGGAGTGCGGCAATCTCCAGCCCCAGCGGGCGCATGGCGGTGAGGGCTTCCGCAATCGGATCCGCCTCTTCCTGCGTCGTGCCCTCGGGTGCATCCTCAGCCCATGCAAAGCTGCTCAGCAGCGCCTCGATCTCCGCATCCAGCAGCGGCTCCGCTGCAGAGCCATGAATCATGAGATTGATCGTATGCTCCACCCCTGGGATGACGATGTGCCGGGAATGCGATCTAGCCTGATTGTCATACTTGAAGCGGACATCGATGCAAACTCGCCCCGCGATCTTCGCCCGCTTGTCTCCCAGCCACACGCCCCCGTCCGACTCCAGAGCCTGCCTCATTCCCTGCATGCTGATGGCTCCCGCCATCCCCGTGGTGATGTAGGGGCCGTCCTCATTGGCGGAGACGGCCAGCGAGATCGAAAGCCCGTCCTTCGCCCGCGTGGTCGTCAGCGCCATGCTGCTCTTGGCAGGCAGGTTGGCCCTGAATTCAGCGGAGACCTCCTGCGTCTGCCAGCCCTCACCGCTCGGCCACCCGGGAGCCACGATGCCGTGGGCCGCAAACCGCTTCGCGACCACCGCCGGGGTCATGGATTTGTCCGCGGCTTCATCCAGGAAAACCAGACTCGTGGCAAAAGCACTCAGGCGCGTCTCCTTGTCCAGCAGCGCCTCCTGGTCACTCGTCACCGTCACCAGCAGCACACGCGATTCATGCACCACCACCCAGCGGTTCATGTACATGGTGCGAAATCCGTCATTCTGGCGCAAACGATACTGCCGGGCGGGCTTGCCACCCAGCTGGGTGGCGGATTCCTTCAGGATCTCCTGCTGGGCCTTCCGGAACGATTCGCGCATTTCATACTGGCCCATCAGACCCACCGCCGAATCGTCCAGCCGCGAATCCGGACGGGTGGGTTGAATGGAAAACTCCAGCGTCGTTTTTGGCCGGCTGCGCGTGGCCACGGCCACCGTGCCGCCTGTTTGCGGCACGGCTGGGTTCACGTGAGTCTCCCAGCCCTCGTCTGGCCAGGCGGTGAAGGCGCAGCCCAGCGCAGAGAACTCCTTCTTCTGTCCTTTGACCGGGAGCATGTCCCCCAGCAGGTTCATCATGTCTCCGTCCAGCGGGCCGCTGGCAGCCAGCAGTTCCCCTGCTGACTTTGGTGCCTGCAGCAGCAGCTGCGCGCTGTCATCCCCAAAGCGTTTCGCAAAGGCCTCCTTGAGGCTTGTGCGCTCCGCATCCGCCAGGTTCATTTTCCAAAGACTTACCCAGGCAGACATGAATTCAGGCGTCTTTTGCAGCACCTCCCGCAACAAAGCCTTCCCCTTCACCTCATCGCCCTGTCCCAGCGCGATTTCCGCATCAAACCAGCCGATCGCCGGATCATCGCCCGTCCACTCGCGCAGCAGCTTCACCACCTCCGCCGCATGCGTCCAGTCCCTGCTGCGCATGCAGTTTTGGAAGTCCTCCAGCGGTTTGTTCGCCAGCGCATTTTTCGCCTCTTGCGTGCCGGTCTCCGTCACATCCGTCCCGGAGCGGATGTCCAGCATCTTCGAAAGCATTTGCAGCGCCGGCAGCTTTCTCACTTCCTCCGGCAGTTTGTCCCACTCTTCCCGCGCAGATTCCCAGTCCTTCGGCCGTGAGCTGCGGGCCGCGCTCTGGATCTGCTGCAGCGCGGCCATGATCTTGGTAGACTGGTCGGAATTCTTGAGCACCTCAGGCAAGCCGTCTCCGAACATGCCGGCCAGACTTTTGAACATGTCCCCTCCTGCGAGCGGCCCCGTCATGTAGTTGTGGTAATCCGCGATCTCCCACGGCCAGAATTCGCCCGGATGCACGATCCAGTCGAAAAAGATCATCTGTCCATCCGTCCGTGAGCAGCCGCGAAAAGCCAGGCGCCAGAACCCGGCCTCCTGCCGTGCATGCAGCCAGTGGTACTCCCCTGGACCGAGAAACCCATAAAAAGCCGTGTCAGTTTCAAAGCGCACCATGAAGGTGTCGATGGCCTTTTTGATTTCGCTGCTCTCCGCCAGCGTCCCGGAAAACCGCCGCCGCAGTTCCCGCAGATCCATCCGTCGGCTCACGAAGGCGAGGTCCCCCTGGCTCATCGCTGACTCCAGGCTGTGGGCAAACTTGATCAAGTCTGCAGGAGGCTCTTCAGCACGGGCCTTTCCCGCAAGTGGCGCGGCAGCCAGAAGGCCCGCCATGGCAAGCACACAAAATCGGCAGATCGGAAGTGTCAGCATGGAGCTCATGGCTTGGGTGCAAGGGGTGGGTTGTTGCTGCGGGTTTCAGGTTCCGATCCTTTGGCAGATTTCTCCGGCGTCTCCCAGCTTCTCAACTCATCCAGTTGTTGGTGCACGGCGGTCTCGTATTTCTCATAGAATTCCTCAGGCAGGCCTCCATCCCTTAGCTGCCCCAGCTGATTGCTCAATTCCTGCAGCGCCGCCAGGGCCGTTGCACGCTCACCATCATCGTATTTGGCGTAGGACCCGATCAAGAGCATCTTGATCTGCAGTGACTTCTCCAGGTAGTTTAACGTGCGCACCGGATCCTTTGTGAAACGCTTGCCCAGATTTCCCACAACCTCCAGTGCCTGCCCTAAAGTGTCACGGGCATCGCTCTTCAGATAACTCTGGCTCTGCACCGCTCCCAGCGTCATCATGACCGTCAGATAGCTGTCCTGCAGCGACGTGTCCTGCGTTTGCTCCAGTTCATTCCGCGCCTGGCGCAGCCCTTCCGCCGCCGCAGTCAGCACCATCCTGGCAGCGTTTTGATTTTCCTCCGCGATGTAAAGTGTCGCCTGGTGCCGCAGCGCATTGGCCTGCAGCGCCTGCAGTTTGAAAGGCTTGGCTCCCTCGCTCGATTGCAGCAGGTCATCAAAGATGCGTCGGGACGCCACCGCGTAGATCATCGCCTCCGCATTGTCTTTCTGCGCACCCAGCACCACCGCCAGCTGCATGGCCACCTCCGCCTCCATCTGCCTCAAATCACGGCGCTCAGGGAACTTCATCGCCAGCTCATGCGCGATCTTGATCAGTTTCCGGATCGGTGGCTCCAGGCCTTCCGTGCGGTTGTTCAGAAGTTCAAAGAACAGCCTCACATGCCCTGCCGCCAGCATCATGGCGCCATTCTCCGGATCATCCGGCCACCGCTTCCAGATTTTTTCCGCATGCTGCTCCGTGGCCTCGTACACCGCTGTACGCGCGGAGGCATCCTCCTCCGCCACGGCCCGTATCGAGGCCACACCTATCTCCGCCTCCAGCGCCGCGCGGTGCAGCACCATGTCGTCCGGAGCCTCGGCCTTCAGTTCCTCAAACAGCGCCAGCGCCCTTTCCGCCAGGCGTCTTGCCTCCTGCTTGTCCTCCTCGTTTTCGGAGCTCATCAGCTGGCCGCTGAGTGCCGTCAGGCAGCTCGCCAGATTTCGGCGCGTGTTCCCGTCCCGCAGCGTGGCGGGCAGGTTTTCAAAGTAGGTCAGCGCCAGTCGCGTGGAAGGCACCAGCATCTGGGATTCGCTGGTCTGTTCCTGTTCAGTGCGCAGCTTGTGCAGGATGTTGTTGATCAGGTCATCCGCCGTGGATCGCGTGTGTGTCACCTCGCGCGTCCGCACGTCCGCACGCTGTTTTTGCACCCACGCCACCACGCCCGCCACACCCGCCGCCAGCGCCAGCAGGGCAAAGCCCGCCGCCAGCCGCATCAGCACACGCCCGCGCTGCCGCGCCGCCGCCAGCGCACGCACCTGGTCACGCTGCGTCAGTTCTCCAAACGGCACGCCCAGCCCGCCCGCCACGATCTTCAGCACCGCCTCCTGCAGCCGCTTCTCATACTCAGACACCGCCTCCCGCACCTCCTGGCTGCTCAGCGTGGGCTGCTGCTTTTTCAGCTCACGCCCATACAGCGCCGCAGTCGTCCAGCCCTGCTTCGCCAGTCCACCCGGACGCGCATCCGCAGCGATCGGCTCCACCCGCACGCTCCAGTCCACGCTGCCATCCGCACGCGGCACCCCATAGCGCAGCGGCTCCGGCAGGCACTCCACCCCCGTCTTCTCCGGGTCCTCTCCCGCATTCGGCTCCCCGTCGATCATCAGCGCCAGCACACGGTTCGAATGCCCCAGCTCCTTGAAGTAACGAATCTCCTCCGCCACATACCGCGACTGCACCGCCCGTGGCGAGCACAGCACCACCAGCAGATCGCTCCGCTCCAGTGACAGCTTGATGTTGTTCGCCAGGTCTGCATCCGCCGGCAGCTCCGCCTCATCCCGAAACACGGGGTACAGCGAAGCCGGCACCTTGCCCCCGCGCAGATTCGTCGTGCCCACCAGTTCCGGCGGCACCACATAGCCTTCCAGAGCGTCTTGCAGCCAGTTCGCCCACTTCCGCCCCGCCTCCACATTGTCCGCATGCCGGTACGAAATGAACACCGCGTAATGGCGTGTACTGGACTCGTTACGAGAAACAGGTGCGTCAGACATAAAACATTCGACTAGAGAAGGTGTGTTCGAAAGCAGGTGGAGTTCCATCCCGGCATCCAATCTGCTTTTATTGAGAACACTTGGAAATAGCAAGACTTTCCCATTTCCCAATCCCGCGCTTGACGAAGCCCCGGCCCACACGCTGAAATGCCCCCGCGTCACCTCATCCGCACGACCCATGAATCAGACCCCTTCACACCCCCTTCGTCCTGCGTGGTTTGAGCCCCTTGCCAAGGCCCTCGGTCTGCAGCCCGACTCCACCGCGGCGGAGGTGCTGAAAAGGGCGGATGCCGTGGCCAACACCCTCGCGCCCAACACGCGGCGGCTGTGGAAGTGGATCCTCACGCTGGAAGGCGTCGCCGTCGTGCTGCCGCTGCTCTGGCTCCTCGTGCTGCGCCTCGGCTGGCACCCTGGCTACACTGCGTCTGCCGTGCTCACCTGCACGCTTCTCATCGTCGGCGTTTGCTGGTGGTTGCGCTGGCGCGGCATGCAGCACACCTGGACGCGCGCCCGCCTCCTCGCTGAGATCGCACGCTCTGCCGATGCCACCGGCTGGCTCCCCGGACGCGTCACCGTGGAGGCCCTCTCCTCCGCGCCCAAGCTCCAGGCCATCGCTAGCGGCCTCCCGCAAAACCCCGCGCATGATGCAGCGCCCGATCTCGAATCCCTCAAGCAGCGCTACCTCAAAGAGCGCATCCAGCACCAGCGCCAGCACTACGCAGACAAGCGCCGCGCAGCCATCCAGGAGCGCAAAAATCTCAGCCGCTGGGTCACCCGCTCATTGGACGGCGCCCTCTTCCTCGCCGTCGCCGGCGCCGCCCTCGTCATCAGCGGCAAGGCGGACTACCTCCTGCGCGTCTCCGGTTCTGACTACGTCATGGGCCTCGCCGGCACCTCGCTCCCCCTCGTCGCCATTTTGATGCAGTCCCTCAGCTCCTTCCTCGAGCTCAATCGCCGCACCGGACGCTACGCCCTCCAGATCGATTTCCTCGACGTCATCGGCACCCGCCTGCAGGAGACCACCACACTCCCCGAGGCCATGGCCATCGTCCATCAGGTGGAAAA
>JAPLUN010000515.1 GCA_026397715.1 Verrucomicrobiota bacterium | reverse complement strand
CAAGTACATGATGATGGAGACCGTCGTCTATGCCCGCGAGTACCTCTTCATGAAGGAACAGCTCGATCAGGGCAAGCTGGGCAAGCTGCAGTTTGTGCAGGCCTCCCACCAGCAGGACATGGACGGCTGGCCGAACTACTGGCCCGGCCTGCCACCGATGTGGTACGCCACGCACTGCGTCGGCCCCGTGGCTGGCATGATCGGCAAGCCTGCCGAATACGTGAGCTGCTTCGGCTCCGGCACCGTGCGCAAAGAACTGCAGAAGTGCTACGGCTCCCCCTTCGCCGTCGAGACCGCGCACATCAAATTCAAAGGCACCGATGTCAGCGCCCGCATCATTCGCAGCCTGTTTGACACCGCCCGCCAGTATCGTGAAAGCATCGACGTCTACGGCGACAAGGCCTCCATCGAATGGCCGCTCATCGAGCATGAGCCGCTCGTCCTGCACCGCGCCAAACTGCCCGAGCACAAGATCCCGAAACTGATCAAGACTCCGGACTTTGCCAAACGCCTGCCGAAGCCCATCCAGCGCTTCACCACGAAGGGTGTCTACGACCTCGGCAAGAAGACCCATCTTAGCTTTACCCAGGGCAGTGGCCACGGCGGTAGCCATCCGCATCTCGCCAACGAGTTCGCCAATGCCCTTGCCGAAAAGCGCCAGCCCTTCCCGAACGCAGCTCAGTCCGCCAACTGGACCTGCGTGGGCCTCTGCGCCCATCAGTCCGCGCTGGCCGGCGGCAAGATTGTGAAATTGCCCGCCTTCACGCTTGCGTGAACCGCCAGAAGGCATGGTGAAATATGAGGGGGTAAAAAATTCAGACTCAGAATCTGGACATCTTTTACCCCCAATCTTTTACCAGCTAAATCTGGCTCTGCATGTCTTCCCAAACTCCAAGCCCACCCCTCTTCGCCGTCATCACCGGCGGTGCAGGGGACTTGGCACAAGCCATTGCCGCAGAACTTCAGAGTGCAGGTTACGCCGTCCTCACTCCGGGGCGTGAGGAATTGGACGTCACCAACTCTGATTCCGTGCGCAGATACTTCGCCTCATTGCCGGGCCTTGATCTGCTCATCAACAACGCCGGCGTCTGCCGCGATGTCTCAGTGGCCAAGATGACCAAGGCGGAGTTTGATCACGTCATCGACGTTAATCTGAAGGGAGCGTTTCTCGTCTCACAGGCAGCGGTGAAGCTGATGTCCAAACAGCGCCATGGCCACCTCGTGAACATCGGCTCCTATTCGGCGCTGAGCGGTCCGGCGGGGCAGGCGAATTACGCAGCGGCCAAGGCGGGGCTGATCGGCTTCACGCAAAGCATCGCCAAGGAATACGGCGCACGAAACATCCGCGCGAACTGCGTGCTGCCCGGCTTTCTGGAAACCAAGATGACGCGCCATCTGCTGGAGGATACCACATGGCGCGAGAGTTTGATGAACCAGCACACCCTGGGGCGCCTGAACACCGCACAGGACGTGGCGCGCTTCATCGTCTTTCTGCACAGTTTGGAAAACGTGAGCGGCCAGGTGTTCCAACTCGACAGCCGCGTGCGGCGTTCCATGTGAGCTGAGCTGGCTAGAGGTAGTGCGGGCAATCCTGCCCGCAAAGAACGAGCTCGGCACTGGCAGGATTGCCCATGCTACAAAACAAACTCCGGCGGCAGCGGCGCATCCCAGCAGGATGGAAATCCTTCGAGATTGAGCTCCAGCCGCGATGAATGAAGCGCCTGACGTGGAAGGATGAGCCTAACCTCGAGCGCCTCCGTCCACCCGGTCTCGATGAACTCCAGGTAGCAGCGGTCATCGCGGCCATACAATTTGTCTCCGACGATGGGCAGGCCGAGATGATGCAGATGTACGCGGATCTGGTGCATGCGACCGGTCTCGGGCTTCGCTTCGATCAAGGCGAACCGTGCGCCTTCACGCTCAAACCGCTGCAAGGTGCGGAAGCCGGTGCGGCATTCGGCGCCTTGCGGGTGG
>JAPLUN010000598.1 GCA_026397715.1 Verrucomicrobiota bacterium | reverse complement strand
CAGAATCCGCCACATTTCATCCCATGAGAGGAAGCGCTCTGAGCAGCACGGGAAAGCGGCCCTTGCCTGAAGGGGGCATGAAATGGTCCGGCGACATCACCGTCAAAATGCGCGCCAGTCCACTTTGGATTTCACTCGTGGTGCCGGTGCTGCTGATGGTGTCTCTTGGGTGGCTGGATAGCATCACCAGCTGGGAAGTGAGTTGGTTTATCTTTTACGCTTTCCCCATCAGTCTGGCCGTCTGGTGGTCAGGTTTCAGCGGGGGAATGACAGTTGCCATCACAGCCGGTTTGGTGTGGTGGGTGGCAAACCAATACTCCCACCCCTACGCGACGCAGATGGGCTATAACTGGGCTATGATCAACCGTGAGTTCTATTTTTGTGTGGTGGTGTTTGCCGTGAATGCTGTGCGCAAAAGGCAGGATGCTGACGCGGCCCACATCCAGATGCTGGAGGAGCGCCGCCAGCTTGAGCTGGATATCATCAGAGTCAGCGAGCATGAGCAGCAGCGCATCGGCCAAGATCTGCACGATGGTCTCTGCCAGCAGCTCGCTGCCATCGGCTGCGCGGTGCATGCGCTGGCAGAAGATCTGCTTTCGCAGCGACTGCCGTCTGCGCAGGATGCCGCCTTGGTGGAGGAGTCCGTGAAGCAGGCGGTGGCGGATGCGCGAGATCTCGCCCGTGGGATTTTTCCGGTGCATGTGGACGACTCCGGTTTCTCCGTCGCCTTGAAGGAGCTGGCGGGCAACACCAGCAGGCTGACCGGCGTCTCCATCGTCATCCAGGAAAGCGGCGAGATCCAAATCGACAACCCGAAGGTGGCCATGCATCTCTATCGCATCGCTCAGGAAGCGGTGGCCAATGCGGTGCGCCACGGCCGAGCTCGTGAAATTGTCATCGCGTTGAACCGGCATGGAGACGTGCTGGAAATGCGCCTGGAAGACGACGGCGTAGGCATGGCTGCCGACAAAACGCCCGCAGTCACAGGCATGGGCCTGCGCACTATGCGCTATCGCGCGCAGAGCGTGGGGGCCAGCTTTGCGATCACGCCTAGGAGCACGGGTGGCACTTGTGTTTGCTGCCGCTTGAGGCTGCCTGCTCTATCTGCCGGTGAGCGGGCTACAGAGTCGGCGCATTCATAGATCGGGGAGCAGTGAAGACATTCGGCGGACTCACCGACCGGCTTACTTCATCGCTATCGAATCAATGATCTTGTCCCAGACCTTGGCGGTTTGTTCTTTTGTGAAGTCCGAAGGTGGATTGTTGGAAAGGAAGATGCAGTTGGTCTCGATGCGGGTGGCGATGTAGGCCGAGTAAATCAGGCGGCGTGAGCCGTCCTCCAGCTTGTAGTTCACGATAGAGGCAATGACGGCAAATCCGCCTGCATCACGCTTTTTTTTGAGCCACGATTTCGTGCCCTGCTGCAGCCAGTTCTGCTTTGAGTCCGTCTTCGTGAGAGAACTTTTTCTGTTCGGCGAGATAGCCCACATCCAGCGAGATCTTGCCCCAGACGTAGCCTGTGACGGGCAAGTCGCCAGTTTCTGCGGCAGGCTTGATGGCCTGCGGCAGCATCCAGTAAGTGTAGCTTTCGCCCACATCGAGACCTTTGGCGTGAACATACTCTTTGGGAATATCCAGCTTGAGCGGCAGAGGCTGCAACTGACCGGCAAAGAATTCGTCGATGCTGACCGTCTTCATTTCAACATCCGCAGCATTGAGCGATGCCGCGTCCAGCATTGCGAGAATGCCGGTCCTGAAGAATGAGATCATGAGCGCTTTGAGATGGATCAATAGTACTTCACCAGTCCGTCTCTCCACAGCGGCTTGAGCTGATCAATCGGGGAATCGATCAGGGTGGTGCCGTTGTGGGAGATGTTGAGGTAAGGATCACGCGTGGAGTCACCGATGATGGTGAGACCGGCGGCTTCGGCGGCGCTGACGTGTTCGGGGGCGATCTCGATGAGGAGGCGGCCGGGAGTTTCGCCAAAGAGGAGTTCGGCGGTGGTGAGGCCGGCGTGGGCTGGCATCTTGTCCGTGGAGATGCGGAGACCGCCCTTGCCGCTGAAGGCCATTTCGGCCAGGGCGACGGCGAGGCCGCCTTCGCCGATGTCGTGGGCGCTGAGAACGGCGCCCTGCTTCACGAGTTCAAAGTAGCGGCGGTAGGCGGCGAGGCTTTCGACTTCGCAGAAGTCGGGGCCGGCATCCAATCCGATGCCCTTGGTGTACTTGGCGACGATGCTGCCGCGTAGTCCGGCGCTGGCTTTGCCGAGAATGGCGATCTTGCTGCCGACGCGGCGCAGAGAGGCACCGATGACGTGCTTGGCATCTTCCACGACGCCGAAGCCGCTGAGAAGCAGTGTGACGGGGATGGAGACCGGGCCTTCGTCGGTGATGAAGTAGTTGTAAAAGCTGTCCTTGCCGGAGACGAAGGGCGCAGCGTAGGCGATGGCGGTCTTGGCCATGCCCTTGGTGCATTCCACGAGGGCACCGAGTTCGCGCTCGTTGTCGGGATTGCCCATGCAGAAATTGTCGAGGATGGCGATGCGGTCCGGATTGGACCCCATGGCGACGAGCTGACGCACGCACTCATCGACGACAGCGCGGCCCATGAGATGCGGGTCGGTCTTGCCCCATTCTGGGAGCAAGGCGCAGGCGAGGGCGACGAGCTGCTGGCTGCCATCCACACGGATGACGCTGCCGTCCTGCGGGGCGTCGCCGGAAGCGCCGGCGAGGGGCTTGAGGACGGTGTTGCCCTGCACTTCGTGATCGTATTCGCGGATGATCGGCTCACGGGAGACGATGGAGAAATCGGCGAGAAGTGTCTTGAGCGTGGCGGTCCAGGATTCAGGACGTACCGGGACGACGGGCTTCACGGCTGGCGGGGTGCGCCATTTGGCCTTCATTTCACGGCGTGGGGCCTCGTGCAGTGCTGTGACGTGGAGATCGCACACGATGGTGCCGTGATGGAAGACTTTGAGGCGCTGGGAGCCGTCGGCCTTGGCCAGCACGCAGAGCTCGGTCTGATAAATCGCGGCGAGTTCGTGCATCGCCGCGAGGTCTTTTTCCTCGATGGCGATGACCATGCGCTCCTGGGATTCGCTGATGAAGACCTGCCAGCTTTCGAGATCGGGGGCTTTGAGCGGGGCGTTTTCCAGCCACACTTCGCCGCCGGTCTCGCGGAGCATTTCGCCTGCGGCAGAGCTGAAACCACCGGCACCGCAGTCGGTGACGAACTGGATGAGGCCCTTCTCACGTGCGGCGAGCACAAAGTCGGCGGCCTTCTTCTCTTCAATCGGATTGCCGATCTGCACGGCGGTCTGGTCTTCTTCGTGAGAATCGGTGGTGAGCGATGCGGAGGAGAAGGTCGCACCTTTGAGGCCGTCTTTGCCGGTGCGTCCGCCAGCGGCGACGAGCAAATGGCCGGGCTTCACTTCCTTGGCGATGTCCTTGATCGGGATGATGCCGGCGGTGCCGCAGAAGACGAGGGGATTGTAGATGAAGGTGTCGTCAAACTGGATCGCGCCATTGACGGTGGGGATGCCCATGCGGTTGCCGTAGTCGCGCACGCCGCTCACCACGCCACGCATGACGCCGAGGGGGTGGATGACGTCCTTGGCCTTGATGTCTTCCTGCTCGATGTTGGGCGGACCGAAGCAGAAGACGTCGATGGAGGCGACCGGTTTGGCACCTTTGCCAGCGCCGAGGATGTCGCGGATCACACCGCCGAGGCCGGTATTGGCACCGGCGTAGGGTTCGATGGCGCTGGGGTGGTTGTGTGTTTCCACCTTGAGGCACACGGCCTTGTCGGCGTCCAGGCGGACAAAGCCCGCATTATCTTCAAAGGCACCGAGCACGAAGTCGGGCTTGTTCTTGCAGATCTCCTCCGTCACGGCGCGGATGTAGGTCTTGAAGAGGCCGTCCACGATCTCCTCCTTGCCGTCGAGGGTGTGCGTGATCTTCGCGCCAAAGATGCGGTGCTTGCAGTGCTCGCTCCAGGTCTGGGCGATGACTTCCATCTCGACGTCCGTGGGCTCGCGGCCCTCGTCCTGGTAAATCTTCTGCACGGCGAGCATGTCGGCGCGTGAGAGCGAGAGCTTCATGCGCTTCGAGAGTTCGAGGAGCTGGTCGGCGTTGAGTTCGCGGAGGGGGATGGTGCGGAAAACGGCTTGGGACATGGGTGGGACCCCCTGACTTGGCGAGGAATCCGCCGTGTTCAATGGCGGAGGGGGAGGAAAATAGCGGGTGGAGGGCGGATAGGAGGTGGTGTGAAACGGTTGCTGTTCTTCCTGCGCCCGCTTTTATCCTCCCTACCATGGCAACCATCGCAGTTCTCGGCACGCTCGACACCAAAGGTCACGAACACGCCTACGTGGCGGAAATCATCCGCGCACGCGGGCATCAGACGCTCCTTATCGACACCGGCAGCGGGGATGTGCCTCAGATAAAGCCAGATGTGACGCGGGAGCAGGTCGCGGCGGCGGGGAAGGTGGATCTCGCGGGCATCATGGAGCGCCAAGACCGTGGCGAGGCCGTGACGGCGATGGCAGGGGCGGCGGCAGTGTTTTTATCGGCGCTGGTCGCCAGCGGCAAGGTGCAGGGGGTGATCTCGCTCGGCGGCGGCGGTGGCACGGCCATCGGCACGGCGGCGATGCAGGCTCTGCCGGTGGGGTTTCCGAAGGTGATGGTGTCCACGCTGGCCGCTGGAAATGTGGCGCCGTATGTTGGCACGAAGGACATCGTGATGTTTCCGAGCATCGTCGATGTCAGTGGCATCAATCGCATTTCCCGAGTGCTGCTGGCCCGTGCGGCCGGGGCCATCTGTGGGATGGTGGAAACCACGGTGCCGGACGGAGAAGACAAGCCGCTGATCGCCGCCTCGATGTTTGGCAACACGACCGAATGTGTGAACCGAGCGAAGCAGGTGCTCGAAGACGCGGGGTATGAAGTGCTCGTTTTCCATGCCACCGGCACGGGCGGCAAGATCATGGAGTCGCTGATCGAAAGCGGGATGTTTGCCGGTGTTCTCGATATTACGACCACCGAATGGGCGGATGAACTCGTGGGTGGCATCCTCGGTGCGGGGCCCACTCGACTCGATGCGTCAGGTAAAGTGGGCGTCCCTGCCATCGTCACTCCCGGCTGTCTAGACATGGTGAACTTCGGCGAGCGCGCGAGTGTGCCGTCGAAGTTTGAAGGGCGCACCTTCTACATCCACAACCCGCAGGTCACACTGATGCGTACCAATGCCGCCGAATGCGCCGAACTGGGTCGCATCCTCGCAGAGAAGGTGAATGCTTACACCGGCCCCGTGACCGTGCTCCTGCCACTGCAGGCCATCAGCATCATCAGCGCTGCCGGAAAACCATTCCATGATGCCGAGGCGGATGCGGCGCTGTTTGATGCCATCCGGCAGAACCTGCGGCCCGGCATTCCGCTGGTGGAGATGGATTGCGAAATCAATGCGCCGGAGTTTGCGGCGGCGTGTGCGCAGGCGCTGCTGAGCAATATGGCCAAAGCGGCTGCCTGATTGCAAACCAGTGTCTGTTATATCATTGCAACCACCTTTGGTCAGGCCACCTTGGCCCTCACATGCACTACCCGCTGACTTTTCACTTCAAGCTTCTGGCCTTTTCTCCGCAGATCTACGTGACGGATGCCCATGGCGGCACGGTTTGCTATGTGAAGCAGAAGTTGTTTCGCTTCAAAGAGAAGGTGGAGGTGTTCGCGGATGACACGATGAGGACGCAGCTGGCGACGATTGAGGCGGACCGCATCATCGACTGGTCGGCGCGTTACACGTTTAAATCTCCCACAGGTCAGGTGCTCGGAGCGATTGGCCGGCGCGGAATGAAGTCGCTGTGGAGAGCGCACTATGATGTCTTTGTTTCTGGAGCGCAGACGCCGACTTTTGCGATTCAGGAAGCGAATCCGTGGACGAAAATGCTGGATGGCCTAGTGGGCGAGATTCCCATCGTGGGGATATTCACCGGCTACATGCTGCATCCGAGCTACATCGCCACCCGTGGCGAAGCGGGCGCTCCCACGCTGCGCCTTACCAAGCAGCCCGCGCTTTTCGAAGGCCGCTTTGGATTGATGCAGGAAGGACCGGCGGATGATGGCGAACAACTGGCGCTGCTGCTGTCCTTCCTTATGATGAATTTGATCGAGCGGGCGAGAGGGTGAGCGGAGTAGCCTTGTTGCTGCGCAACAAGAGAAGGCTCTGCGTCGTGCATACCTCAGTTAAGTCTCGCCCGCTTTACAGTTGCGGAGCGTTCCCCTGTTCCGCAGGAACAGGGCTACTTTGACAATCGCTCAAGCACGGCTGCTGGCATCTCCACTGTCTTCTGGCGGCTGGATGTGCCGCGTATCAGCGTGATCTGGCCTTTGGGGCAGTCGAGAGATTCGGCGAGGAAGCGGATGAGTTCGTTGTTGGCTTTGCCATCCACAGGTGGGGCGTGCAGCTTTACCAGCAGCACGGGGCGGCCTTTTTCATCGGCGGTCCATCCGGCGAACTCGGATTTCTTCGCGTTCGGTGAGACGCGAACGGCGAGCTGGGCACGATCGTTGGAGGCGGCCATGATCAGACGAGTTTGAGGCGCTTGCGCATGAGCCACTCAACGGTGAGCAGCAGGATGGCGGCACCGAACCACCACCAGCTGGACCAGAGATTGGTCTCCTGGGTGATGACCTGCTTGCGGTCGATGCTTTGCAGCAGGCTGGGGAGATCGGTGGCGGCCTGTTCTTCGCGCAGAAAACGACCGCCGCTGTTGGTCGCCATGGTTTCGAGCAGCGTGCGGTTCATGGTGAGCGTGGCCCACTCGGGATTGCCGGTGTCAGAGACGTGGAGGGAGAGGCGTGCCTCGCTGCGCGGTGCGCTGGGGCTTTCCGCGACAGCGATCTCATAAGTGCCGGCCTTGAGCGGCGGGGTGAGCGCGCGATAAACGCCGATGTGGGTTGGGTCTGCTTCGAGCTGCAGGGTGGCGACATCAGCGCCGTCGTGAATGAGGTGGGCGCGGGGTTGCGCATCGGTAACGATGTCGCCTTTGTCATTGCGCACACGCACGCGGATTTCAGAGGCTTCACCGGGCGAGTAACGCAGGCGGTCGGTGCCGACGGAGAGTTTCTTTTGGTCGATCTGAAACGGCGGCGCAGCGATCCACGCACCCAGCTGCATCCACAGACGCTGATGATACAAGTCCGCGACCTGAAAGCGCCAGCGCCAGAGTTCATCTGTGCCGAGGTAAAGCACGGCACCAGCGCCGACCTGACGGAAGACGATGGTGGGCTGCTGCGCTTTGGCGAGCGTGATGGCAGCGGGCAGGGGCTCGACATTCGCGTGCCAGTTCACTTTGGAAAGCGTGGGCCAGAGGGCGGTGTTGGCGCTGGGGCTGTCGCTGAGGCGCAGGGCATCGAAGCGCTGGCCATCCGTGGTAAGTTCGAGGCTGGTGGGCTGATGCTTGGTGTTGGATGGGACAAACTTGACCGGGATGAGCGGGGCGGTTTTGCCCTGGCTCCATTCGTGCAGTTTGCCGCGCTGACCATCGATCATGATCAAGCCGCCGCCGCGTTTTTCGACGAACTCAAGGATCCAGTCGAGGCTTTCCGGTTTGAGGCGGTTTGGTGCGACTTCACCGAGGATGATGAGGTCGTAGCTCAGGAGTTCGTCGCGAGTTTTGGGGAAGTCTTTTTGCAGGCTGCCGTTGGCGGCATTGTCAGCCATGTCATCGAAGATGCTGGTGACCTGCCAGCGCTCATCGCGCTCGAAGTGGTTGTGAATGTAGCGTGACTCCCAGCGCGGACGGCCATCAAGGATGAGCACCTTGCGTTTCTTTTCCAGCAGATGAATGGAGAGCTCGCGGGCGTTGTTGGAGCGCGTCTTTTCCAGCGCGGCGCGGTCGCCGCTGGCGGAGATGAGGATGTTCACGCTGCGCAGTGTTTTATCGCGCTGACCGGGGGCGGGTGGTGGCAGTTCCGTGACGGGGAAGATGAAATCGAAACCCTTTTCGCCTTTGCCATCGGTGGTGAAGTCTTTTTTCCACAGCACCTTGCCCTGGCTCTCGATGCGCACATTGGCAGGAACACCGGCGGGCATGCTGTCATTGACGGTGAGGCGACCCTGGAAGTTTTCCTTGGAGAAGACGGATTCGGGAGCCGCGACGGCGAGCAGGGCCAGATCTGCCGGTGGGATCTCCGTGCCGAAGCCGATGGTGAAGATGGCGGTGCCGCTGGCTTTGAGAGCGGTGCTGAACTCTTCGGGAGAGCCTGTGGAATTGTGCTGGCCATCGGAGAGCACGACGAGCGCGGTGCCTGCGGTGGCAGGGCCGAGCGCGGAGCGCAGCGTTTGATCGAGATTGGTGATGGGTGAGGTGGCAGGCAGCTCAAACGTGGCGGGCATTTCACCGGAGGTGTCCTTGCCGCCCTGACGATACCACCACAGGCGCTGCGTGTTCATACCGCGCAGGGCCACGAGTTCCACATCCTGGGTCTCAGCGAGTTTTTTCAGCAGCGGTGTTGTGCCTTTGAGCAGGAGGTCCTCGGCGCGCAGAAAGCGCGCTTTGGAAGTGCCTGCGGCAGCACCAGCGGCTTCGTCCGTTAGCTGCATGCTGGCGGAGCTGTCCACCGCGACGACGACGCGGCCAAGTTGGCGCAAGGTGGTGACGTGGCGGAGGATCGGACCGGCGAGAGCGAGCACCAGAATGAAGACAGCCAGCGAACGCAGAATGGCGGGCACCTGAGCGGCGCGACTGCCGACGTACTTCAATTCACGTCGATAGATAAACCACATCAGGGCCGCGAGACCGAACGCGAGCACGACCACCGGGAGCGGCGAATAGCCACCGGTGAAGCGCAGGGAGGTTTCGGTCTGGGGTGTCATGCTTTAAACGGCTAGCCTTTGGCGATGTGCTGTTGCAGGAGGACTTCGACAAAGAGAAGACCCAGCAGGAGGATGAGAAGCGGCTGCCAGAGTTCGCTGCCGTGGCGGCGTGTGCGGTCGAGGGCCTGATAGGCGGGCAGGGTGTCGGCAAAGGCGGCGTCGTAACGCTTGGCGATTTTTTGGATGTCGGCGGAAGACAGGGCTTTGAGGTCGGACTCGGTGCCGTCGATGTTGAAGGCGAGGAGCGTGGTCTTTTCTGTGCCGACCTTTTGCAGTTGGAAGATGCCGGGCTGGGTGATGGAGTGGCTTTGGACAAAGACGGCATCACCTTCTTTGGCGGACTTCAGCGTCTGCGTCTGGCCGGTGGGATCACGCAGAGTGAATTCAGCACCGAGTTCGGCTTTTTCGAGCGGCAGGCGGATCGTGGAACCGACGAGCTGCCAAGCAGGGGCGCTGCCAACGGTGGCGAGGTAGGTGGTGAGACGTTGCATCAACGGGACAAAGAAAGGCTGCAGTGGCAGATTGCTCCATTCCGCATTGGCCGTGGTGGCGGAGGCGATGACTCGGCCACGCCCGTACTTCTTCTCGATCATCAGCGGCACGTTGCGGTCGAGATTGAAGATGCGCTGAGTTTGATCCCCCTGCGGTGTGAGCTCAAGCCAGTGGCGGAACTCGGCATCTTGGAGACGACCCGCGCGGGCATCATTGAAATACAGCGCGGAGGGATGTGTGAAGCGCTGCATGAGGATGCGCGCTGGCAGGGAGTCGGAATCGGCGCGGGCCTGGCCCTTGATGGCGGCAGGATACATCCCTTCGCCTTTGCGGAAGAACTCGCGGTTGTACCAGTCCAGATCGCAGTCAGGTCCGGCGAAGACCAGCAGGCCTCCGCCTTCTTTGACGAACTTGTCGATCTCATTCTGTGTGTGGCCCTGCAGTTTCTCCACATCGGCCATGATGATGACTTCCTGCTGGCGAAGGTCTTCATTGCGTATTTTGCGCAGATCAATCTTCTTGGTGCGGATGAGGTCTTTAAGCGTGGCTGCAGCGACGGTGTGCGGTGTGAGGGCGATCTCAAGGAAGTCGGTGGCGCCGCTGAGCGGTTCTTTGCCGGGGCTGCCGTCAATGAGCAGGACGTTGAGCTGATTGCGCACCTGCACAATGGAGTGGAAGGCGTTGTCGTCGGCGAAGCTGTCGCCTTCGAGGCGGACGGAGAGGGCATGGTCGCCGACCTTGTCGAAGGCATGCGTGAAGGAGAGGACGGCCTCGCCTTCCGGGGCGAGAGAAACACGCGCGGTGCGCAGGCGTGCGCCGTCGGCTTCAAGGTGCACGGGGATGTCCTGCCAGGGGCGCTTGCCGTGATTTTTGATGCGCACCCGCAGACCGATGGGCTGCGACTCAGCGGCGACGAGAGCGGAGATGTCAGCGCTGGCGATGCTGATGTTTTCAGCGAGATCACTGCCCACACGGTAAAAGGTGATCTGCGGCTTGGGCTCCTGCTTGGAGATCGTTTCGAGCGCCGGCAGGGCGGCACCGTCGGCGATGGCTTTCCAGTCGGCTTCCTGGAAATCGGAGACGATGACGACTTCGCGCGTGGCATTGGGAGAGTCCTTCAAGGCCGAGGTGGCAGCCTGGAAGGCATCATTCGCAGACAGCGGGCCAGACATGGAGGGCACCTCGCTGAGCTGCTTGGGGATGAGGGTGCGATCCGTGGTGGCTTGATCCAGCAGCTTGCGTGGCGTGCCACCGGAAAGAACGACCTGCGCGCTGGAGCCGTCTGGCAGATCGGTGATCATGGTCTGCATGTCCTGACGCGCCTGCTGCATGACGGTGCCGCCGGGCAACGTGGTCTGTGCGGCAGGGGCGCGCATGGAGAAGGAGTCGTCCAGCATGACGATGAGCGACGAACTGCCGAGGCCGAGAGAGCGCAGAGCCGTGAGCACCGGACGTGCGAGACAGAGCGCGAGCACGATGGGAATGGCGATGCGAATGATGAGCAGCAGGAGCTGCTCGACCTTCATCTTGCGCTTCCGCTGGCGGATCACCTCATGCAGCAGGTGCATGGCACCCCAGCGTACGGTGACGACCTTCCGCTTGTTTAACAAGTGGATGATCAGCGGGATCAGAAAGGCCGCTGCGCCAAAAAGGAGAATGCCGTGAAGAAAACTCATCGCATTCTCAGTGCTAAATAACTTCGCAGCGCGGCGGAGTGGGATTCATCGGTAGGCAGGCTCAAATAATCGACCTGATGCTTGCGGAAGCCTTCCTTGAGCTGGGCGGCGAAGTTCTGCTGGGCCTCGATGTAGCGCTGGCGAATCGTGGCGGGGTCGAGGAGGAGGAAGTCGTCGTAGTTTTCGAGGTTTTCAAAGCGTGCCCAGTTGCCAAAGGGGAAGTCGATTTCGTCGCGGTCCCAGAGCTGGAGGGCGATGATCTCGTGACCTTTCTTGCGCAGGACGCCAATGGAGCGAAGGAGGGCGGCGGGATCGTCGAAGAAGTCGCTGATGAGGATCACAAGGCCACGGCGCTTGAGGCGTTGGGCGAGAGATTCGAGCACCGGGGCGAGGCTGGTGTCCTTGCCGGGCTCGGTCTTGACCATCGTCTCAAGCAGCAAATGCAGGTGAGTGATCTTGGTGCGGCAGGGTATGACGTCGCGTATTTTGGAGTCAAAGGTGATGAGTCCCACGGCATCCTGCTGGCTCATGAGCAGGTAGGCGAGGGAGGCGGCGAGCTTGCGGGCGTAGTCGAACTTCAAAATGCCCTTCTGGCCGCGGTAACCCATGCTGCCGCTGGCATCGAGCACGACGGTGGCGCGCAGATTGGTCTCCTCATCAAACTCACGGATGTAGAAGCGGTCGGTGCGGCCAAAGATCTTCCAGTCGAGGCGGCGAATTTCATCCCCCTGTACGTAAGGGCGGTGCTGGCGGAACTCGACGCTGAAGCCCTTGTGCGGCGAGGCATGCTGGCCGGTGGTGAAACCCTCGACAACCGTGCGCGCAAAGAGCTGCAGAGTCTGCAGACTGGTGATGTCTTCGGCTTGAAGGATGTCGGAGAGAGTAGCCACTGATGTGGGGAATTAGGGGGCCGGGCGTGTGGCGCATCCGCTCACAGCACTCGCGTTTCGCTCTTCTTCGTCTTCTTCACCAGTTCGGCGATGATCTGATCCACGGTGATGCCTTCGGCTTCGGCGTGGAAGGTGGGAACGAGGCGGTGGCGCAGGGCAGGGGCTGCCAGGGCTTCGATGTCGTCCGTGGTGACATGGGTGCGGCCCTGGAGAAGGGCGCGGACTTTGCCGGCGAGGACGAGCATCTGGCTGGCACGCGGGCCAGCCCCCCAGCTGAGCATGCTTTTGACATACTCAGAGGCGTCGGGCTCCGTGGGGCGTGTGGAGCGGACGAGATCGAGGACGAAGTCGATGACGTGATCCGGCACAGGCACCTTGCGGGCGAGCTGCTGTGCGGCCTGCAGTTCCTCGGCGGTGATGACGGCTTCGATTTCCTGCGTCTCGCCGCCTGTGGTGCGGGCGATGATTTCACGCTCGTCGTTGCGGGTGGGGTAATCGACCTTGATGAGGAAGAGGAAGCGGTCTTTCTGGGCTTCGGGGAGCGGGTAGGTTCCTTCCTGCTCGATGGGGTTCATCGTGGCGAGCACGAAGAAGGGCTTGGGCAGTTCATGCGTGACCTGGCCGACGGTGACGTGCTTTTCCTGCATGGCCTCCAGCAGGGCTGCCTGCGTCTTGGGCGGGGTGCGGTTGATTTCGTCGGCGAGGATGATTTGGGAAAAGATGGGGCCGGGCTGGAAGACGAGCTTGCGGCGGCCTGTCTCCGCATCTTCCTGGATGATTTCGGTGCCGGTAATGTCGGCAGGCATCAAGTCTGGCGTGAACTGGATGCGGCGGAAGCTCAGGTGCATCGCGTCCGAGAGCGATTTGACGAGGAGGGTCTTGGCGAGGCCGGGCACACCTTCGAGCAGGCTGTGGCCACCGGCGGCGATGGCGATGAACACCTGCTCAATGACGGCCTCCTGTCCGACGATGCGTCTGCCCAGTGCAGCTTTGAGTTTGTTGTAACCTGAGACGAGAGCGGCGGCAGCAGCGGAGTCGGACATGGGGGATGACGAAATCAGAATGACGAGTAAAAGTGAAGCCGTGAAAGGCGATTTACCTTGGGTGCTTCAGCGATGAGGGAAGAATCCACGTTCTCAATGCGCATGCCCTTATCTGCGGCGATTTGGGCGCACTTTTCGAGGATTTTGAGACTGCAGATGCCTTCGATGGTGGGATCGGTGGGCGGAAACCAGTGGCCGATGTCGGGCTCGCCAAGCGCACCGAGGACGGCGTCTGCGATGGCGTGGCTGAGCACGTCAGCATCCGAATGGCCTTTGAGGCCGCGCGAATGTGGAATGGTGACTCCGCCGAGGACGAGGGGGCGGCCTGTTTCAAATGGGTGAACGTCGTAACCGATGCCTGTGCGAACCATGGGTGGAAATCAGGCGTTGTGGTCGGCGGCTTTCTTCAAGCTGGCAAGCACCTCGGAGATGGGGAGGTCGATGCGCTGGCGGTTGAGGAAGTAGCTGACGTTTTCGTAGCCTGCTTCAGTCAGGTGGTTCAAGGCGGTGACGAAATGCTCGCCGACGCGAACTGCCCGATGTGAATCGGAGCCGAGGACGATGGGGATCTTGCGATCAGCCATCATGCGCAGCATTTCGTTGCCCGGATTCATTTCGGAGTAGCTCTTGTTGAGGCCGGAGGTGTTCAACTCCATGGCGACGCCGGTGGCCGCGATGCGGTCGAGAGCGCCGGAGACGGTGTTTTTGACGATGGCAAAACACCAGGAATCTGGATGGTAGTTTTTGACCAGATCAGGGTGTGCCAGGCAGTCGTAGAGGCCGGATTCAGCCGACTTGGCGAGGTGCTCGAAGTAGGTGCGGCGGAAGTTTTCGATGGTGCCGGTCTCGAACTTGTTGAGGTATTCCTTGGCCTGCCAGTGGACGGCGCCGAGCACGTAGTGGAAGTCAGCACGCTTGTGAAGGGCGGCGATGTATTCCTCACAACCGGGGTAGTATTCGCTTTCGATGCCGAGACGGATGTCGAGCTTGCCCTTGAAGGCGTCAGCGGCACGCTGAACGATGGCCAGGTAGGTGTCGAACTCGCTTTCCGACATGCGCACCGTGGGCCAGAAGCCGTTGGGCATGGGGCAGTGGCAGGTGAAGATGATGCCTTTGAGGCCAGCCTTGACGGCCTGCTGGGCGTACTCTTCCGGCTCACCCCAGGCATGCTTGCACAGCGGGGTGTGCATGTGGGAATCGTAAAACAAAGCGCCAGTCTTGGTGGGGCCAGGAGGCGGCAGAGGCTGGGCGGGTGCTTTCTTGACCACGGCGACGACCGGAGCGGCAGCGACCACCGGGGCCTCGACTGCAGGTGCAGCCACTTCCACAGCAGGGGCGGGGGCCTTTTTAGCTGGCGCAGGCTTTGCTGGAGCAGGCGCTGGTGCGGCTTTGACAGCTACAGGAGCCGCAGGAGCTTTGGCGGCTGCTGCAGGCTTGGAAGGGGCGGGGGCCTGAGGTTTGGCCGCTTTAGCCACCGGCTTGGGGGCTGGCTTAGGAGCAGGCTTTGAGGCGACAGTTTTGGTTTTTGGCGGGGGAGCCTTGGCCGTAGGCTTCTTCACCGCAGGCTTGGGGGGAGGAGCTTTTTTGACCACCTTTTTGGGGGCTGGCTTAGACGCTGATTTTTTGAGCACAGGCTTTTTGGCGGGAACGGGCTTCTTTTTCGTCAGCGTTTTCTTGGCTGGCGCGGGTTTGGCTTTGGTCTTGGAGGCCACGGCTTTTTTGGATTTTGCCGCAACAGGCCTGGCCTTACCTTGGGCCGCCTTTTTCGTGTTTCGTTTAGGTTTGCTCACAGTCTAGCTCCTGGTTCCATGCAATATCAGCCATCCTTTTCCTTCTACATCTGCGATCCGTGCGTTTTTGGCGCTGCCAGTTGGGCCTGGAAAACAAAGTCGTAGAGTTAAAGGGACATCTTTCCAGTTTCCGGTCTGGAGTTGCTGGAGAAGTGGTTGGAATTTAGGATCCTTACGATCGAAGTAGGCATAAACGACGTCATTATCGTCAGGATGCTTGATTTCGAGCAGTTCGCTGCCCATCGGAGCTGCCTCAGGCGGAATGTTCTGAGGTTTAGAGGCGATCACACGGAGGAGTGTGGGTGCTGACGGCTGGGTTTTGATGAACTCCTCCCAGCCGATTTCGCCATAGCGAACGGAGCTTTCCCAGTCCACCCGGAAGGTGCCGTCCACCATTTCTTCAATGATGAGGCTGACAGGCTCAGCATTGGCAAAGACGGCCTGGGCATACCCGAGGCGGTAGCCGCTCTCCTCCACCGGAAGTGCCCAGCCAAGTGTTTTCCACTCGAGTGGCGTGTGAGGATGGCTGCTGTAGTAATGCTCCATCAATGGACGCACACGCTGGGGATCACGGGCAAAAGCGAGCTGCTGCTCCGTGGTGGAGGCTTCAAAAAAGCCACGAAGAGTGTGTTCAATTTGGGATCTTTTGCTCTCAATGTCCACTATCGCGGAGGGACTCGGGGCGGCGGGGGCCATGAGTTTCAGTGCGCTGGACTGGGATCTGACAGGGGTGTTGGCGGTGACTTCACGGGTGGGATCGACTGCAGACGGACGAATTTCGGAGGGATCGCCCAAAAGAGAAGGCTGCTCCTTGATATTGCCCGACCAGCGATGATCCTTGTAGTTATCGTACATTGACTGAACGTACTCAGGATTGACCCGGGCGGATTCCCAGAGCTTAATCATGACGACCCGAACGACGGTGGCTATCATGACAACCAGTGCCATGCAGCCGAGAATCGTGGCAACGGCGTTGATCATGGCCTCCCGCCGCCGGGCTCGGCTGCGGCGTGGCGGATCATTGTCAGCGATGCTCGGATGGGTCATAGCAAACACGCGTTGGTGGAGCCGAAGGCGGGATTTGAACCCGCGACCCTCGCATTACGAATGCGATGCTCTACCACTGAGCTACTCCGGCATGAACGTGTGACTTTAAGTCTTTAATTATATAAGGGGTGCTCAGATCTTGTCATTTTCTTTCTTTGACAGGTGGAAAAATTCTTAGCCGCGAGGGCAGTTGGGGAAAGCTTGATGAGGTGCAAACGACTGCCTCCACTGCTCAACAGCTCGTGCTTGAATCTTGGATGAACTCACTGATCATGCTCAATGCCCAGCCCAACCATTGCTGCACAAGCTGGAACTCCCTATGGTGAGTTCCTGGCCGAGCAGGAAGAAATTCAACGCCTGAAATGGCTCGCCAGCGAGAGCGAAGGCCATGACATCGGGTTTGAGTTTGCGCTCAATGACTGGGCGCAAAACCATCGTGCCGAGTGGCGCAGCATGCGAAACCATCCGCAGGGGCAGCAGGCCTGAGTTTTTGACCGCCAGCCGGGCAATATTGCTGAGGATGGTGCGTTATGGCCCGATCATGATTTGTCGCGCTGCCTCCTTAGGGGCTATTTTATTGCTGTCCGTTCCGCTGCTGTACGCTGCGCCCCGCACGAATGTTTTGTTCATTATGGCGGACGACCTGCGGCCGGAGCTGGGCTGCTACGGCTCGGTGGCGGTCACGCCCAGTCTGGATACGCTGGCCAGGCGCGGCATGATTTTCCGGAAGGCCTACTGCCAGCAGGCGGTCTGCAATCCCTCCCGCTCCTCCATGCTGACCGGGCTGCGTCCAGGCACTTTGGGGCTGTATGTGAATGGAACGCATTTTCGCGAGTTGAAGCCGACGGTGAACACGCTTCCGGGATGGATGAAGGATCACGGCTACACCACCCGCTGCGTGGGAAAAATCTTCCACAACTGGCATACGAAGGAGCATGGTGACCCGCGCGCATGGAGCGCTCCGGAATTCCTACACTACGCAAATCATGGGGATGACGTGCCGCAGGTGAGCGGACCGCTGTCGCCGAACTTGGCCACGCTTTCCAGCACCCTGCGCCAGTACGGCAAGGTGCCGCTGTGTGAATGCCGCGACGTGTCGGATGAAGCCTACTATGACGGGCGGGTGGCCGCCGAGGCCGTGCGTGTGCTGGAGGAGATCAAAGACGAGCCGTTCTTCCTTGCCGTCGGTTTTTGGAAGCCGCACGCCCCGTTCAACGCTCCCAAAAAATACTGGGACATGTATCAGCGGGACCGGCTGCCTGTGCTCGATCCTGCGCGGCCTGCCGCAGCCCCTGAGATCGCTTTTCACCAGAGCACGGAGATTCTGGGGCCGGTGAAAGACCAAAAGCAGCCCACTGCGGAGCAGTCGGCGGAAATGAGGCATGGGTATTTCGCCGCCATCAGCTACATGGATGCCCAGCTGGGCAAGGTGACCGCCGCGCTGGAAAAGCAAGGCCTGCTGGACTCCACTCTCATCGTTTTCTGGGGGGATCACGGCTACCACATCGGTGAGCACAGTCTGTGGGCCAAGACCTCGAATTTCGAACTCGATGCGCGCGTGCCGCTCATCGTGGTGCCACCGCAGGCAAAGCATGCCGGGGCCAGCACGGATGCACTGGTGGAAATGGTGGATTTATTTCCCACCATCACCGCCCTGTGCGCAGTCCCGGATGCGCCGGGTCTGGACGGAGTCAGCCTTGTGCCGCTGCTGAACGACCCCAAGGCCAAAATCAAGGATGCCGCCTACACGCAGTTTCCACGGCCTGCCTACCCGGATCGCAGCCCGCGTGGCAGGCCGGAAGTGATGGGGGTGAGCGTCCGCACCCCGACGCTGCGCTACACAGAATGGCGGGACTTTGACACGGGCAGCGTGGTGGCGAGCGAGCTGTACGACCACGTCCGTGATGAGGCGGAAATGAACAATGTGATCGCCAGCCCGGCTGATCCGGCGGCCTTCGAAGAGGCGCGGCAGCTTTTGGTACGGCAGTTTCCGCCGGGAAAGCGATAAAACAGGCAAAAGGACTGTAAAAAAGCGCAACTTAATGGTTGCCAAAGACGCTCAAATTTTGTTAATCATCATTAAGCCACATGAAAAATCGTTTTCTACTCCTTGCCCTCACCGTCTGCGCCCTTTCCAGCATCGCTTATGGTGACATCCAGTCTCCTCCCGGACACCACTTTACATGGAGCCGGAAACTCAGCCGCGGTATCGGCAACGTTCTGTTTGGCTGGTTCGAATACCCGGCCACTTGGCGCAAGACCAACGAGTCTGACGGTTCCATCGCCGCAGCTTCTGATCTCATCGTCGAAGGAACCAAGCGCACCTTGGTGAGAGCTGGCTACGGTCTCTATGAGATTGCCACCTTCCCAATTCCTAGCTGGAAGCGCACCTACCGCCCACCTTATCACCACAAGGAAAACGTGGACACTTGGTGGGGCTACACTGAGTTCGCTCCTGAAGTGGGCTTCCGCTCGGAGATTCCGTATTCCTCCTCTCAGGGCTGGTAACAGCCAACAAGGCAAGTTTCTCAAGGCACAGACTGCAAACAGTCTGTGCCTTTTGCGTTGCAAAGCAGGGTTCCTGCTGGCAAGAAAGAACCGTTTTCTCATGCCTGAAGCCCACAAAATAGACATCCGCCATGTGGCCAAGCTGGCCCGGCTTACGCTCACCGACGAAGAAGCCAAGCGCTACGAGTCCCAGTTGGACGGCATTCTGACCTACATCGACACGCTGACGCGTTATGATCTGGACGGAGTGGAGCCGACGGCGCACGCCATGCCCGTCTATGATGTGCTGCGTGCTGATGAACCCCGTCCTGGGTTCACCCAGGAGCAGGCGCTTTCCAACGCGCCGAAACGTATCGCCGATCAGATTCAGATCCCCAAGGTGATCGAGTAACCGTCCAACCCCCTACGCTGCTTCCCGCTCTCTTTTTTCCTATGCTCGCCTCCTCCACCATCGCAGCCTTGCGCAAAGGCATCACTGCGGGTGAAATCACGCCACGAGACATCGTTTTGGATGTCGCCAAATCCATCGAAGCAGGCAATGCGGAGATCGGCGCCTATCTGTCCTGGGACGTTGAAGCCGCGCTCGCTGAAGCCGACCGTGCCGATACCACGAAGCCGCTGGGTGGCATCCCCATCGCGGTGAAGGATAACATGAACGTGACCGGCCAGCCCTGCACCTGCGGCTCACGCATCCTGGCTGAAAACTACACGGCCCCGTATGATGCGGGTGCCATCCAGAAGCTGCGTGTGGGTGGTGCCATCCCGTTTGGCCGGCTGAACATGGATGAATTTGCCATGGGCTCCAGCACGGAGAACTCCGCCCTTGGCGTCACGCGCAATCCACGCGATCTTTCCCGCGTTCCCGGTGGCTCCAGCGGCGGCAGTGCGGCAGCGGTGGCGGGGGATCTCGCGATTGCGGCCTTGGGATCGGACACAGGCGGCTCCATCCGTCAGCCAGCGGCGCTGTGCGGCTGCGTGGGCATCAAGCCCTCCTATGGCCGTGTGTCCCGCTATGGCCTCGTGGCGTTCGCTTCCTCTCTCGATCAAATCGGCCCCGTCACCAAGACTGTGGAAGACTCCGCGCTTTTGCTGAATCACCTCTGTGGTTACGACGCTCATGACTCGACTTCGCTGAATATCGAAGTTCCTGATTTCACTGCAACCCTTGGCCAAGACATCAAGGGGTTGCGCATCGGCCTGCCCAAAGAGTATTACATCGACGGCATCCATGCCGGGGTGTCAGCCAGCGTGCAGGCGGCGATCCGCCAGTTGGAGTCTCTGGGGGCGATCATTAAAGAAATCAGCCTGCCGCATACGGAACTCGGCGTGGCGACTTATTATGTGCTCGCTCCTGCAGAAGCATCGGCCAACCTCGCCCGCTTCGACGGCGTGCGTTACGGCCACCGCAGCAGCAGTGCAGGGGATTTGATGGAGCAGTACACCAAGTCTCGCTCGGAAGGTTTCGGCCCCGAGGTGAAGCGGCGCATCCTGCTGGGCACCTACATGCTCAGCTCCGGCTACTATGACGCGTATTACATCCGTGCGCAGAAGGCGCGCACTCTGATCCGCAATGACTTTACGGAGGCCTTTAAAAAGGTGGACGTGATCCTTTCCCCAACGAGCCCCACGCCTGCGCACAAACTGGGTGAACTCAAAGACAACCCGCTGGCGGCCTATCTGGAGGACGTGTTCACCATTCCAGTGAATCTGGCCGGACTGCCCGGCATCAGTCTGCCATGCGGCAGTGTGGATGTGGAAGGCAGAGCGCTTCCAGTAGGACTGCAGATTGTGGGCAAAGCGCTGGATGAAGCCACCGTGCTGCGGGTGGCGCATGCGTATGAGCAGTCGCGCTGATCAACGTGAATAAAGTGAATAAAATCTCTCCACAGAGTTTGACAAAAGAACGCACTGGTCTATTCTCGTTGCCCGCTGTTTCAAACACGGCGGAAAGGTAAGTTTCAACGCACCCGTAGCTCAACGGATTAGAGCATCTGACTACGGATCAGAAGGTTTCAGGTTCGAATCCTGACGGGTGCGCCACTCATTAATAAATGAGTCAACAAGATGCAGTTTTTTCCACCAAGCTGGATAACATTTTCCACAAGCCAATTGTGCGCTCACGGACATATGTATGAAAGCTTCGCAAAAAGGG
>JAPLUN010000387.1 GCA_026397715.1 Verrucomicrobiota bacterium | reverse complement strand
ATCCGGCCATTCATGACTGGATCACTCCCGGCAAGGTCGAGTCCGTCATCCCCATCTTTCTCAACATGATCCGCTCCGGGGCGAAACTCGGCGCCGTCGTGATTGATGAGGGCAGTTGGTGGGATCTGGGCAGCCGCACGGCCTATTTATCGGCGCATTCAGCTTTGAACGGCATGTATGGCCCTGCGATTGATCCAGCGGCGCAAATAGAAGCCGGGGCCGTGTTGCGGGGCATCAATGTCATCGGTGCCGGAGCTGTGATTGAAGCCGGAACACAATTGGAAGATAGCATCGTCTGGCCCGGCGGACGGGTGAAGGCGGGGGCTGATTTGAAGCGCTGCATCGTCCGCAGCGGCATCACAGCGGCGGGGAGCGCTGAAGACGTCGATTTTTAGGCGATAATTGCTTTGCGTTGGACTTTCATCGTCCGCATTCGTCATTCTACGTTTCCCCGCCATGCTCCCCGAACACGAGGCTTTGCTCATTTTCACCCGCGAACAGTTCCCTGAACTGAACGCCACGCCTTGTGAAGTGGAGGTGATCCTCAAGGGCGCTTCCGACCGCCACTTCTACCGACTCAAATGGCAGGCTGAGCGGGAGCCGATGATCCTCATGGTTTACACCCTGGCGCGTCGTGACAATCCGAAGTTCGTCCCCGCCACTTATCGGTTGAAGAAAATCGGTGCGCATGTGCCGCAGGTGTATGCCTTCGATGAGCAGCGCCTTTGTGTCTGGCTGGAAGATCTGGGCCGCATCGACCTGCAGTCCTTCAACGACCACCCCTGGGAACAGCGTTTACCCCTGTATCAGGCGACCCTGCGTGAGGCGGCCAAGTTTCATGGCGTTGGCGAAAACTCCCTCGCACCGGTGGATATCAACGAGCTCGAACCTGGCTTTGATGAGGCCCTCTATGAATGGGAGCAGGGCTACTTCCTGGAGCACTTTGTAGGGGGCTATCTGGGCCGCGAGTTTGCCAATGGCGAGTACAACGCCGCTCACGAAACGCTCCGGCAGCTCCGCCGCCGTCTGGCCGGGCTGCCGCGCTGTCTGGTGCATAGGGATTTTCAAAGCCAGAACGTGCTCATCCGCGGTGAGGACGCATGGCTGGTTGACTACCAAGGTCTGCGCCTCGGCCGCGCCGAATACGATCTGGCCTCGCTGCTCTACGACCCATATGTGAACCTCACGAAGACGGAGCGCGCCTGCCTGCTGAGCTACTATGCCGAGCATCGCGGCCTGGCGCACCAGGACGTGAGTGAAGTGTTTTACCTCTGTGCCGCCCAGCGGCTCATGCAGGCGCTCGGGGCTTATGCCAATCTCAGCCGCAATCTCGGCAAACCGCACTACGAGCAGCACATCCCGGCTGCGGTGTCGAATCTGGCCGAAGTCTGCGCCGAAGGTGCGGGGCTGCACGAGTTGCGCACGTTTTTTGCTGGCGGGCTGTGATCTGCCGGCCACATTTTCGACCGGGACTTGGATTGGCGGCTTTGAAACTGATCAAAGCACGTGTCAAAATTGTCGCCATTCCCGGCCGGGCTGGATGACGCAGGCTGCCGTGAGCATGGAAATTAACGGGGCAGGAAGGAAAGCCAAATGCGAAATCGCATTGCTCTCACCTGCGGGATAGGCTCTAAATGGCTCACCCCAACCTTACGCATGTCAGAAACCGCCGCCGCCACGTCGACCCCCGCGCCCAGCAAGCGTCGCGTTTTCGCATCCCGTTTGTTCAGCACCCTGCTGCTGTGGTCTCTCCTGACCCTGGCTTTTTTGCAGTGGCAGAACACCTGGCTGATCATCGCCATCACGGGTTTTTTTGGCGTGTCTGGCGCAGTCGAGTATTTCCGGCTGCTGCGCAATGATCCGCATGCACGCTCCTTCAATGCGCTGGGCTTTGTCATCTGCATTGTTTACTGGGGAGTGGTGCTTTGGTACACGACTTCCCGTCACAAGGCACCACCCATGGAGTTTGATCTCGCGGCGCTGACTGCCAGCGTGCACGGCTCCTTCATCCTCTGCTACCGCCATCAGCTTGAGGGCGCGACCACCCTTCAGCGCATCTTCAACACCGTCTTTGGCACCGTTTATACCGTCATTTTCTTCGGCTTCATGGTGCGGCTCATGTACTTCCATGCGGATGGCAAGGGCATCACAGACATCTTCCTTGTGCTCTTCCTCATCATGGTCACCAAGTTCAGCGACATGGGGGCCTACGTGGTGGGTGTGTTGTTCGGGAAGCACAAAATGATCCCGCACATCAGCCCTGCGAAATCGTGGGAGGGCTTTGTCGGTGCCTTTATTGGCTCGTTTGGTGCCGCTGCGGTGCTGCTGGCCACCATCCCTGAAAAAATTGCCCCCATCACCTGGGTGCATGGAATGATCCTTGCCCCGCTGCTCTGCGCCACTGCCGTCACGGGGGATCTGGCTGAATCCGTGCTCAAACGCTGCGTGGCCATCAAGGACAGCGGTCACGCGCTCCCTGGCATCGGCGGCATCCTGGATCTGACGGACAGCCTGCTCTTCACTGCGCCGGTGTTTTATTTTTACTTGTCCGCCATCGCACGATAAGCCAAAGCAAGCATTCGTGATGCGCAAAGTTCTCCTCCTCGGCTCCACCGGATCCATCGGCACCAGTGCCCTCAAAGTCGCGCGCGACATTCCCGAGCGCATGCAGATTGTCGGCTTGGCAGCTAATTGCAGTGTCGAGGCCCTGGTTGAGCAGGTCCGTGAAACCGGCGTGAAGCAGGTCGCCCTCACCGATGCCGCCGCTGCAGAAAAAGCGCGTGCGCTGCTGCCTGCGGATGTGGTGCTCCACACCGGCACGCAGGGGCTGGTCGATCTTGTGAACGAATCCGAGGCCGACATGGTGCTCGTCGCCATCGTTGGCACCGCCGGCCTTGCGCCAGCGCTCGCTGCGATTGAGCGTGGTATGCATCTGGCCGTAGCCAGTAAGGAAATCCTCGTCATGGCCGGGGAAGCCGTCACTGAGGCCGCGAAACGCAAAGGTGTGAACATCCTGCCCGTGGACAGCGAGCACAACGCCATCTTCCAGTGCCTCGAAGGCCACCGGCACAGCATCGTTCAGCGGATTCTGCTCACCGCCAGCGGCGGCCCCTTCCGCCAGTTGCCTGCCGATCAACTGCCCAGCGTCACCGTGGCGCAGGCGCTGAAGCACCCCACTTGGACCATGGGCCGCAAGATCACCATCGACAGCGCCACCCTTTTCAACAAGGGCTTGGAGATGATCGAGGCGAAGTGGCTCTTCGATGTGCCGATGGACAAGATCGAGGTCGTCGTCCACCCGCAGAGCATCGTCCACAGCATGGTCGAGTTTGCCGACAACAGCGTCATCGCCCAGCTCAGCCACAGTGACATGTGCTTCCCGATCCAATACGCGGTGACCTGGCCTGACCGCGTGACGAACAATCTCAAACCGCTCGATTTTGCCAAGGTCGGCGCGTTGCACTTCGAAGCCCCCCGTGTTGATGATTTCCCCGCGATCAACCTCGCCCGTCAGGCGGGGACTGTCGGCGGCACGCTGCCTGCCGTCCTGAATGCGGCCAACGAAGTCGCCGTCGAGGCATTTCTTAACGGGAAAATCTCATTCCCCGGCATCTGGCAGACGGTGGAGCGTGTCATGACGGCGCATCAGACGGTTGAGCATCCGGATCTTGAGGCGCTCATCGAGGCGGATGCGTGGGCGCGGCGAAAAGCGGCTGAATTGATCTGATTCGAGGCCAGTTCGGAGTTTCCAAAAACTCTCCAAAAATGTCCTCGCCCCTGCGAGGGGCGTGCTACTCTCATGGCGAACCCTCTGTTCGCCATGAAAACCTCTTTCAGCCTCGCGCTGCTGCCAGCCATGACGCTGGCGTTTCTTGCTGCCTCTGCCATCTCTCACGCGGCTCCGCCTAAAGGCCGTTCTGACACAAAAGCGCCGCCACCGCAGGAACTGCATGCGGACATCACCATCAATCCGGAAGAGCTTGCGCCGGATTCGACCATCGAAGTCGTGTTTCCGACGGCGATGGTGGCGAAGGATCAAATCGGCAAAAACGCGACCACCTCTCCGCTGGTCATCCTGCCAGATCTGACCGGGACCTTTGAGTGGACGAGCACCCGCAGCGGGCAGTTCCACCTGACACAGGCACCGAAGTTCGCCGCCAGCTACGAGTTCAAACTGCGCGCCGGGTTGGCGGATCTCGCGGGCAAACCCCTCGCCGCCGAAAAGCTCGATTCCGTGGAAAGCGCCCGCTTTCGCATCATC
>JAPLUN010000599.1 GCA_026397715.1 Verrucomicrobiota bacterium | reverse complement strand
GAAACCAAGCATCTCAAAAATCTCCGAACCTGTAGTCAAGAAAATGGACAGGATGGCTGCGCCGAGTGCGATTTTCAGGCCCTTGTCGGTGGCTAGAACCGCTAAAAAAGCGATCAGGACAATGATCATTCTCATCATGTCCATTTCTGTCTGGCCTGCATAAGTAAACTCTGCACGCTTGAGGACAATGGCATCAAAGACCCTTACCAGAGGCAAAAGTAAAACCAAGAAAACAGCAGGAGCGAACCGCGGCTTGTTCAGAAGCGACGAGGTGATGGTTACTAAAACGGCAAAGAGCGTGAAAAGGATGGGCTTCAAAGGCGACAGCCCAGCATTGAACATCCCCATCACCACATCTGCACTCAATAGCCCAATGAGTGCCGTGCAGACCCACACATGTATGGTGCTGATACGGCTACGGATGGGATTTTGAAGGGGAATCTGCATTCAAGAATGACTGAAATGATCGAACTTTAGATTTTTTGTTTCTCAAGACATCTAAATCAGTTCTCAAGCATGCCGGAATAAGGATGCGAGTTTTGTGCCTGAAGCCAGGCCTGGAACATGAGGATGTCCCAGAGGTAGAAGTGCCAGTTACGGGTGCCGCTGAGGTGCTCCTGCCATTTTTGGCGGATAGGGGTGGGGTGGAAGTAACCTTCGCGTTTCAGGCGGGATTCGCTGAGAAGGTCCTCGGCCCAGTCGCGCAGTTCGCCGCGCAGCCAGTGCTCCATGGGGACGCCGAACCCGCGCTTGGGGCGGTCGATGAGGGTTTTGGGGACGTGGCGGTAGAGGGTCTCTCTCATGAGCCATTTGCCTCTACCCTGACGAACTTTCATGGCGTGGGGGATGGTCCAGGCGAACTCGATGAGGTTGGTGTCTAGCAGAGGGATGCGGCCTTCTAAACTGACACCCATGGCGGCGCGGTCCACTTTGGTGAGGATGTCGCCGGGGAGGTAGGTCTCCATGTCGAGATACATCATGCGATGGGTGAAATCGCTGACACGTGGCCATGCTTTCGTGTTGGTGATCGCGGTGACGGGGTCTTTGCCGTCGATGACGATGTCCGTGGGCTTTTTCCAGTAGGACATGAGATTGAGGTAAAGCGTCTCCATGCCGGGAGCGGCAACGACTTCGGCAAGTTTGTGCAACTTATCACCGACGGGAATGTGGCGCTTGCTCTTGGGCAGGAGTTTGGCTCCGAGGGCGTTGAGCGGGCCGGGAGGCACTGCGGTGAGTGCGGCTGCGGTGAGCTTTTTCAACGCCGGAGGCATCCAGGCGAACTTGCTGTGGAGGCTGCGGCCCATGGCGTAGCGTTCGTAGCCGCCGAAGAGTTCATCGCCCGCGTCTCCGCTGAGGGCCACGGTCACATGCTGCTTCGCCATCTTGCAGACGAGATGCGTGGGGATCTGCGAGTAGTCGGCAAAGGGTTCATCGTAGAGCGCAGGGAGTTGCGGGATGACATTCAGCGCGTCTTCGCCGGTGACGTACATCTCGGTGTGTTCGGTGCCGAGGTGTTTGGCCACGCTCTTGGCGATCTCAGCCTCGTTGTACTGCTTTTCATGGAAACCGATGGTGAAGGTGCGCACGGGGCGGGCGCTTTGCTTCTGCATCATCGCCACGATGAGGGAGGAATCGATGCCGCCGCTCAAGAATGCGCCGAGCGGCACGTCGGAGATCATGCGCATGCCCACGGCTTTTTTGAGCATGAACTCAAACGTGTCGATGGCCTCGGCTTCGGTGCCGGTGAAGGGATTGTCGAGGCCGCGCTCGACGACGTGGGGCAGGCTCCAGTAGAAGCCGGGCTGCGGGCGTTCGGAGGGAGCTTTGAAGCTCAGCATCGCAGCGGGTGGCAGCTTTTTGAAACCCTGATAGATGCAGAGAGGATCGGGGATGTAATTGAAGCGCAGCAGGGCGGTGAGGGCTTCGCGATCCACGGCGGCATTGAAGCCGGGGAAGCGTTGAATCGCTTTGAGTTCAGAGGCGAAGACGAATGTTTCACCGATCCAGCCGTAGTAGAGCGGCTTCTCGCCCATGCGATCGCGAGCGAGATGGAGCATGCGCTCCTGCTTGTCCCACACGGCGAATGCGAACATGCCATTGAAGCGTTGGGTGGCTGCAATGACGCCCCACTGGCGAAAGGCGGCCAGCATGACCTCGGTGTCGGAGTGGCCGCGCCAGGTGTGGCCGAGCGGTTCGAGTTCGGCGCGCAGATCCTGGAAGTTGTAGATCTCGCCATTGAACACAATGACGAAGCGGCCATCGGCGCTGTTCATCGGCTGATGGCCGAGCGGTGAGAGATCGAGAATGGAAAGGCGGCGATGGCCCAAAGCGATGCCGCTGGCTGAGTCGACCCAGGCACCGGCGTCATCGGGGCCGCGCAGGATGATGGCGTCGGTCATCGCGGTGACGATGGCGTTCATCTCGTGCGACGGGCACGCTGAGGGAGGAGTGAAGAAACCAGCGATACCGCACATGAGTCAGGGATGGGGAAGGGGAGTGGCGAGAGGATGCGGCACCGGGGCTACGGAAGCTGCGGCGGATTGATGAGGGGAGTTTAGCAAGGCGGCGAACTTTTGCAGGACACTCTCGATGGAAAACTGCTGCTCAATGCGGGTGCGTGCGGCGGGGTCCTGCATGATACCAGAATCGAGCATTTCGATGCAGGCTTTGGCAAGTGCGGCGGGATCGCCCGGCGGCACCAGGTGGCCGGCCTCGCCGGTGACCCAGCGGGTGTCGCCGATGTCTGTGGCGACCACGGGAACAGCGCAGGCCATCGCTTCGCCGACGACGTTTGGAAAGCCTTCGCCAAAGGCGGAGGATGAGACCGCGATATTGAGCGAGGCGGTGAGCTCGGGCAGGTCGTGGCGTTCGCCGAGAAGCTGGATGTTGGCGGGAACTTCGAGTGTTTCGGTGTCAGCACCGACGATGATGAAATCCGTGTCAGGGCGTTTTTCCGCGATGAGTTTCGCAGCGGCGATGAAGGTGGCGTAATCCTTCATGGGGGCATTGCGGCCGAAACGACCGATGCGTCCGGGGACGGGCTTGCCGGGCTGCCATTTGGCGAGATCGAAGCCGTTTGGAATGAGCTGCGTTTTGCTGGAGCGGAAGCCGATGTCTTCGTGCTGACGCGCACCTGTCTGCGTGTTGTAGGTGATGCGCTGGGCCAGCCAGGACAGTTTGGCGAGGGCACGGATGACGAGCGCGGAACCGCGCTTTTCGTGTTTCAGATCGTAGAGGCTCTGGCGCACATTCCAGATGATGGGCACGCGTTTGAAACGCATGAAGCGTGCGAGCACAGCGGCGAAGCAGCCATGGTACATCCAGCCCATGAGCACATCCGCGCGGGTCTGCCGGACCACTTTGAACAAGCGCCACAAGGAGCTCAGTGTGGGCTTGCCGGCGGGCATGTCGAGGCTGTGAACCTCAATGCCAGCCTCGCGCAATGCGGTGGCGTGTTTGCCGCCTGCGGTGAGGGAGATGACGACGTGCTGAAACTGCGGCAGGCCGCGAATGAGCTGCACGAGCATCATCTCTGCGCCGCCGCTGCCGAGGCCGGTGGTGAGCCACAGCACCTTTTTGGAAAGCAGGCGGCTGGTGCGCTCGATGAGCCTGGCCACGCTGAATTCATCCACGATGCGCTGACGTGGGTTGTGCGGCTGGAAGGCGAGCATGCATTGGGCGAGCGCGGTGTGATCACCGACGGGGAAGACCTGCGTTTTGTCGCCGATGATCCAGGCGCTGTCGCCCACGTTGCTGGCGATGCAGGGCACGCCGCAGGCCATGGCTTCGCCAATGACGTTGGAGAAGCCTTCGCCAAAGGCGCTGGAATTTATGAGGCAGTCGAACTTCGCATACACGGCAGGCATGTCGTGCTGCGCGGGCAGCCAGGTCACGCGGTCGGCGAGTCCGAGTCTGGCGGAGAGGTCGCGCATCTGCTGCTCGTAGGAGGCATCGCCCGAGCCGACGATGATGAACTTCGCATGCGGATCGAGAGCTGCGGCAGCGAGGAAGGTGGCGTGGTCCTTCATCGGATTCATGCGACCGACGAGGCCGAAGGTGAGGACCTCGTTCGGCGTGCGCGGCTGCGGCTTGAAGCGCTCGGTGTCGATGCCGTTGGGAATGACGTGCATCCTCTGGAGCGGATAACCACGGGCGGCGTAGTAGTCGCGCCCGGCCTGCGAGTTGCAGAGGATGAGATCGGCAAAGCGGGCGAGGAGGCAGTTCAGGCGGAAGCTTGCCTTGCTGAGCATGCCCCAGAGGTGCGCGTCGGATTGGGAATCACGCACGCCCCAGACGATGCGCGGGAAGCCGCAGAAGGGCTTCAAGAACAGCGCCATGAGATTCGACTCCGCGAGGTAACCATGGAGCACCTCGGGGCGGACGCTGCGCGCTGCTTTGACGAGACGGATGAAAAAGCCGGCGAGATCCCAGCGGCTCTTTTTGCCAACGCAGATCGTGTTTACACCACCGGCCTCGAGTTCCGCACGAAAGGCACCGTCGTAGAAATGCAGCACGCTGACTTCGTGGCCTGCGCGAACGAGGCCGCCCGCGAGCAGCACGAGCTGGCGCTGGGCGCCGCCGTGGCCGAGATCACGAATGATGAATGCGATCTTCATGCTTGCGGCAGCGGGGAGTGGGGAGTGGCCTGCGCCTTCGGAGGAGCGGAGAGGACGAGGCGGAAGCGGCCGGTGTAGACCAGATTGCAGCATACGGCCGCGGCGAACCAGTAGTGCGGGGATTCGACCAGAATCTGGCTGCAGGGGATGAAGAGCCACAGCGGCACCAGGCAGTAAATGCCGCGCATCTTGACCAAGAAACAGCGGATGGTCAGCACCAGCAGGCCGCCGATGTAGAGCAGCACGCCAGGGATGCCGATGTCGATCCAGAGGGAGACGATTTGATTGTGCGGCTTCCAGATGCTGGTGCCCGCGCCGGTGCCATGGCCCCAGAGCGGCTTTTTACCGGCGGCCTCCCAGCCGTCCTGCAGGTCCTTGCCACGTTCGGGAGATTTGATGCGCTCGAAGTCGAGTTCGTAGATGGCCTTGAGACGGTCCGTGGTGTCCTTGTTGGTCATGATGCCGACCTTGGAGGACGACTGGGCCAGGATCGCCACGCCACCGATTGCGAGAGGAACGCTGATGGCGACCAGGAGCAGCATGCCCATGAAGTGCTGGCGCAGGTTCCCAATGATGTAGCAGAGCATCAGGCAGGAAAACACCGCCATGCCGCTGCGGCTGAGCGTGAGGGCAATGGCGGGCGCGACGAAGCCGATGAGCGCGACGTTCCACCAGAAGCGGGGATTCAGCGTGAAGATGACCGAGAGCATCAGCGTGATGATGATCGGCGGGTCGTTGGGATCGTCAGGGAAGCCGGCCATGCGGCCTGGAATGCGAGTGAAGGCGCGGAAGCCCAGCCACTCGTAATACACGCATCCGGCGGAGAGCACGGCGGTGCAAACGGCGGCCCACATGGCCACGCGCCGCCACGGCTCCGTGGAAAGCAGCAGCACGGTGGTGAAGGTTACGAGGAAGTTCGAGAGCAGGGACATCACTACAATGCTGTGGTCTCCCAGGGCGGTGATGGTGAAGCGCTGCAGAAAGGCGGCATCGAGTACGCGCAGCAGCGGCACGATGAGCATCAGAAAAGCGGGCGGGCAGATGCTGGGCTTGTTCAGCAGAGACATCACTCCGGCACCGGCGAGCGTGAGCAGGGTGTAGTCGCGTGGTTTGAAGGGAATGACGCCCGCGCCATCGGCCCAGTACAAGGCCTTGGTCATGGCAGGCACCAGCAGCGCGAGTGCGGCAAGAAGGAGAAACTTCACCATCCGCTCGCGGCGTTTCGCGGCGATCTGCATGTAGGCGGGCATCATGGGGGCGGCGTTCATGCGGCCTCCTTTCGGCGGATCACCAGCAGGCAGGTGCCGCAGGTGGCGAAGGCGCAGATGCAATGCACGATGGTGGTGGAAAGCGCGATGCCCGCAGCCCCCAGATGGCGCATCAAAAGGAAATTGAGCGAAGCATTCAGAATGAGGGCGCTGAATGCGATGGTGAGCATGTAGCGCGAGGCCTGCAAGGAGATGGCGACGCGTGCCGCCACGGTGCCGAGGATGTAGAAGGGAATCTGGAAGGCCGCGTAGCGCAGCACCTCAGCCACGCGCTGGGTGTCCTGCGGGCCGAAGGCGCCGCGTTCAAAGAGGATACGCACGACCCAGGGGGCGAGCAAGCACATGGCCAGCGTCATGGGCAGCGAGGCGCTGACGATGATCCCGGCGCTGGCGAAGAGCCGCTTGCGCAGGCCGTTCCAATCGCGGCGAGCGACGAGTTCGGCGAAGTGGGGGAAGAGCACGTCCGAGGCGGGACCGGCGGTGACGGCGAGTACGATGGCGCAGACTTTGTCCGAATACCCCAGCACGGCCACAGAGCCGGCGGTGAGCCATGCGGCCATGGTTTGATCCACCACGACCGCGCTGCCAAAGGCGACGCCGCCGATAAGGAAGGGCACCGCATTGCGCAGCACCACGCGCAGCCCTGGCTCCCTGTGGCGCAGGGAGCAGCGCCACCAGCTCAGACGGCGGGGCAGGCGGCGGAGGATGGCCACCAGCAGCACCGAGAGATGCGCCACCGCGCCCCACACCGTGCCGGAGACGAGGGTGCATGCATTAACCTGATTTCCAGCCAGCAGCAGGGCGATGACGATGCCGAGGGGGACGAGCATCGGCGCGGAGGCCGCCAGCAGAAAGGTCTTCCCGGCACGCAGCCACGCGCCGAGGTGCTGGGCCACACCAAAGCAAAGCAGGAAGGGCAGCAGACCGCGCAGCAGGCTCACGGCGAGCGCCTGCTTGGCAGGATCGAAGCCTTTTGTCGTCCATGCGACCACGTAGGGGGCCGCCAAGGCCAGCAGGCCGCCGCAAATCAGCAACGCTGCGAAATGTGATGCGACACTCTGAATCCCAAGGCGATAGGCGCGGCGCAGACCCTGGCGCTCGCGCAGTTCAGCGTAGGCGGGCACGAAGGATTCGGGGATGCCCCCACCGAGCACCGAGCCTATGAAGGTATAAAAGCCGAAGACGAGCATGAAGGCATCCAGCTCGCTGGCGGTGCCGAGTTTGTTGGCCACGAGGGCGTCCTTGGCGAAGGCCACGATCTTGCCCACCATCGTGAGCAGGGCCACCAGCAGAAAGCCCGAAACCATGGCCGACCCGGCCCCGCGTGCGAGCAAGGCACGAAGGGGGGCTGGGATGGCGAGGCGGATTGCAGGCATTCTAGTAAACTATAAACACCATAAAACGATTGGGCAAACTTGAGGTCGGGATATTTAGGGGGGGATTCGGGGGAGGACAGGTGGTTTTCACCCGCTCTCCAGCAGGGGTTTAAAGCGTGTTTTAAGGGGCTTGGGCGCGTCGGAATGTTGTGTTGGCGGGTGGGGAAAGGGCTGTGGAAGGCGGGCTGGAGGGGCTGGGATGGGGGCGGTGGGTCTGGGCTGTAGGTTGGGTGTGTTTGGCGCGTTGGGCTATCCAATCACCCATGCGCCCTTCGCCAAACCGCCCGACTTCGAGGGTGCTCGCAGGCTGAGGTGTTTGCAGCGCGCTGGAGGACGGGCGGGCTGTCGCCACACCCATCCTACGGGCGAGCAGACTCGTTGGCATGTCCCGCCGGGTCTCGTTTCAGAGTTGGGTTCATGGGTTCAAAAAGGTGTTTTGAACCCTGAACCTATGAACCTATGAACCTATGAACCTGATGCCGACGGGGCTGGCTAGCAGAGTGGAGGTTTTTTCTGTCCCCGTTGGGTTCAGGATCACTCCTTATACATAGGGCGTGATCCTGTGATCCTGATAGGATCAAGGATCTTTGGGATCAAATGATCCTGATTGATCCTGATCCCAGTAGGATAATAGGATCAAATGATCCCATTTTGATCCTGGTGATCCTGAGCCTGAAGGCCCTGGCTGCCAGCCAGCGGGTTGGCCATGAGAGCTGTTTTCTGACCCCGTTGGGGTTTGTTTCTCCATTGGGCTCAGGCTCATGATCCTCGTTTGATCCTGAGCCTGGCTCATCGCCGGATGCTCTGGGCCGTAGGATGGATGTGGCGACAGCCCATCCGTCCATGAGCGTACGGCAAACGCCCTGGCCTACGGACGTCCTCGCAGTCGGGCGGTTTGGCGGTGGGACCGGTGGGGCGTGGGAAGGTGTAGGGCACCAAACACGACCGACCTACGGGCCTGAGCCTGGCTCCGTGCCATGGGGCGGCATGGAGGGTGGCTTGCCATCCTGTGCGTCTTCCTGCTTCGGGAAGATCTGCATGGCAAACCCCGCTGGTATTCTCCCGTCGAGGGCTGGGATTGGTATCAAGGTATCACTCCTTATATATAAGGAGTGATACCTTGATACCATGATACCGATGGTATCAATGATGCCGGTTTGATATCGAGTGATACGTGTTACCATTTCGTGGCAGCAAGTTTGGCAGGTGTTTATATAGAGGTTCGCAAAACCCATTTTAGTTTAGCGGGTTGTTTCTGGCTCGAGGATCATGGGCTTCGACGGCGGCTGGCTGAGGACAGCCAGCCCTACCCGCGATGGGCTGGCGCGTGTCCGGCGCGAGGTAGGGAGGCTTGTCCTCAAGCCTTAGCCGAGTGTCGCCACGCATGCTTTTCGTATCAGTTTTGGAAAACGCTATATCTCAAGCGCTCCAGATGGGGGATCAGGATGATCCCCCTCCGTCGGCTGCAGCATGCTTTTGCGTTATTCGAGCCCCCCTCAGAGCTTCGGCTCCAGCGTTTCGCGGTCTCCGGCGGCGAGGGTGAGGCACACGATGCCTTGGCCTAGCAGCGGGTATTTTTGGGAGCCTGCCAGGCCGGGGGACGGCTTGGCGGGGAAGGAGGGGCTCAAAGCGGTGTCGAACACGAGAGTCCAGAGAATGTCCGCGCCACCGGGGAGGGTGAAGGGCTGGGGCTCGGCGCTGTTGTTGAACAGGAGCAGCAGCGGGCTGGAGGAGGCACTTACGGCACCCATCAGGGCACCAAAGCAGCGGCGGGTGTCCTGATGCCATTCCTCATGGTGCAGCAGGGTTCCGTCGCTTTCGAGCCAGAGGACGTCGCGCAGGCCGGTGGCGGGATTGAGCTTGCCATCGAAATAGCTGCTGCGGCGAAACACGTCATGGCTGCGGCGGAAGGCGGTGATCTGCCGGGTGAAGGTGAGCATTTCTTCGTCACAGTCGTGCCAGTCGAGCCAGCTGATGTCGCTGTCCTGGCAGTAGGCGTTGTTGTTGCCGCGCTGGGTGCGGCCGCGTTCGTCGCCAGCTGTAATAAAGGGGACACCGAGGGAGCACATCATGGTGGCGATCAGGCCGCGACGGAGACGCCCGCGAGTTTGCAGCACCTTGGGATCTTGGGTGGGTCCTTCGACGCCGCAATTGGAGCTGTGGTTGTTGCTGTCGCCGTCTCGATTCTCCTCGTTGTTGGCTTCGTTGTGCTTGTTCTCGTAGCTCACGAGATCCAGCAGCGTGAAGCCATCGTGCGAGGTGAGGAAATTGATGCTGGCCAAAGGCGGGCGCTGATTCCAGCCAAAGACGTCCTGGCTGCCGCAGAAGCGCTTGGCGAATTCGGCGGTGCAGCCGGAGTCTCCGCGCCACCAGCTGCGCACGGTGTCACGATATTTGCCGTTCAGCTCGCGCCAGGGTTCGGGGAAATTGCCCACCTGATAGCTGTCCATGCGCGAGATGTCCCAGGCTTCGGCGATGAGTTTGACGCGAGAGAGAACGGGGTCCTGTGCCACGGCGCTGAGGAAGGGGGATTGGCGATTGAACCCGTCCTTTTCATCCCGGGCCACGGTCACGGCCAAGTCAAAACGGAAGCCGTCGACGTGCATTTCGGTGACCCAGTAGCGCAGGCTGTCCAGGATGAGGCGCAGGGCTGGCAGGCTGGCGGAATCGACCGAATTGCCGCAGCCGGTGACGTTGACATAGTCCGCGCCGTTTTCGCCAAAGTGATGCCGGTAGTAGCTGTGATCGTCGAGCCCACGAAACATCAGCGAGGGGCCATGTTCATTGCCTTCGGCGGTGTGATTGTACACGACATCGAGGATGACCTCGATGCCGGCGGCGTGCATGGCCTTCACCATGGTCTTGAATTCGCGTACCTGCTCCTGCGGGTCAGCGGAGGCGGAATAGGTATTGTGCGGGGCGAAGAAGCCGATGGTGTTGTAGCCCCAGTAGTTGGTGAGGTCACGGCCCAGCAGAAAGCCGTCGTCCAGATGCTGATGCACCGGAAGGAGTTGCACGCTGGTGATGCCGAGATCCCGCAGGTAGGAGGTGACGGCGGGATGCGCGAGGCCGGCGTAGGTGCCACGCAGCTTGGCCGGCACATCTGGATGTGTTTGGGTGAAGCCCTTCACATGCAGCTCACAGATCACCGTTTCCTGCCAGGGTATGCGGGGTTTGGCATCGCCGGTCCAGTCGAAGGATTCATCGATGACCACGCTTTTCAGGGCGTGTGCCCCGTTGTCGACGCATCCATTGGAGTGCCTTGGATCCGTCAGCGTGCGCATGTGCTCGGCCTCGTCGGGCTTGCCATGAATGGCACGGGCGTAGGGGTCGAGCATGAGCTTCTTGGCGTTGAAGCGCATGGCGTTTTGGGGCAGCCAGGGGCCGTGGGCACGGTAGCCGTACAGCGTGCCTGCTTTGACCCCGCGCACGGTCGCATGCCACAGATCGCACTCGGCGCGCTGCATGCGCACCCGGGCGGTCTCGCGGGTGGGCTCCTTGGGGTCGTAGAGGCAAAGGTCCATGGCCACGGCGTGGCGGGAGTGCACCACGAAGCGGGTGCTTTCACGCAGCAGCGTGACGCCGGGAGTCAGCGGCTCTCCGCTGATTTCGAATGAAACGGGGGAGGGGGAATCGGGGACGGCCGCACGAGCAGAGGGCTGGGGCGTGGACATCCGGGCAAATTTGCGTTTCAAGCTGGTGAGCAAAGGTTGCATGAGACCCACAACGCACAACGTTTGCCATGCCGCCATGAATTATCGCCATTTTACCGTCCTTTTTCTACTGCTGACTTCCTCCTGGGCCTACGCCCTCAAGCCGGCGGACCCGGCACGGTTTGAAAAAGCCATTCAGGCCTTTGAAGCGGAGGATGCCGCCAAGGCGCCGCCGAAGGATGTCACGGTGTTTGTCGGGGCTTCGAACATCCGGCGCTGGCAGTCGCTGCCGGAGAGGTTCAAGAAAACGCCGCTGCTCAATCGCGGCTTTGGCGGATCGCAGCTCAGTGACGTGGCGTTCTTTGCGCATCGCTGTGTCATCAAATACAAGCCGAAGCAGATTTACCTCAATGCTGGTGGCAATGACCTGCATGCCGGAAAGACGCCGGAGGAGGTGCTGGCGGCGTTTGAGGACTTCGTGACGAAGGTGCGCACAGCGCTGCCAAAGACGGCGATTTCCTTCATCTCCATTCCACCTTCGCCTTCGCGCTGGGATGAAGTGGAGCAGGTGAAGAAGGCGAATGCGCTCATTGCCGCGTCCTGCGAAAAGACGGGCGTCGTTTTCATCGATGTGTTCTCATTGCTCCTCGGTGCGGACGGCCAGCCCCGGCCTGAGCTTTATGTGGAGGACAAGCTGCACTTCAGCGAGGCCGGTTACGATGTCGTCACGTCTGCGATCCGCTGGCAGAAGGACATCCTGGCCTTTGCGAAGAAGGACGCGGAAAAGGCGCCGCCGGAGAATCCCATCGTGTTCACTGGCAGCTCCAGCATCGTGAAGTGGAAGAGCCTGGCGGAGGATTTCCCCGGACTGCCGGTGATGAATCGCGGCTTTGGCGGCTCCGAGGTGTTTGATTCCTTCAACTACGCGCACCTGACCGTGATCAAGTACAAGCCCCGGCAGGTGGTGATGTATGCGGGTGGCAACGACATCAATGCCGGCAAAACCCCGCAGCGGGTGTTTGCGGATTTCAAAGCCTTCGTGGCCAAGGTGCATGCGGCGCTGCCGGAGTGTCGCATCTGCTACATCTCGAACGCGCCGAATCCAAAGCGCTGGAGCATGATCGACCAGATGATTGAGACGAGCCGTCTGGTGGAGGAGTACACCAAGACCGACAAGCGGCTGCAATTCATCAATGTGTATCCGCACATGCTGGGTGCTGATGGGAAGCCGAAGCCGGACATCTTTGTGGAGGACCAGCTGCACATGAATCCGAAGGGGTATGTGATCTGGAAGGCCGTGGTGGGGCCGTATTTGAAGTAAGGTGGGGGAGGTCTCGGATGGCAGAGCCATCCCAGTTTGTAGCGAGGGGTTGAGCGGAGCGACACCCCTCGTTAACGGCGATAGGTTTCCTCACACCCCAGGCATCGCGTAGCGATGCCAGCACTCGCGGTATATCCGCGTCGTTTCATCCCTGTGCAGATTTGCGGGGCCGTGCCGAAACGCTGGCGGGTGGCGATTGCTGGGCGGTTTGCGCTGGCATTGCTACGCGATGTATGAGAATGGCGGTGTGACGTTGACGTGGAATCGAGGGGTGTCGCTGCGCTCAACCCCTCGCTACAGGCTTTGATGGCTCCGCCATCAGCCGGGAAGACTGCCTTGTCTGTGCAGCGGCTCTTCCGGGATGTGTGTTGAAAATCATCGTAAAGACGCAAACTCACACCAGCCCCTCTTTCACTGCCTTCGCAATCGCGCTGCCACGGCTGCGCACCTGGAGCTTCACGTACACGCTGCGGATGTACTCGTCCGCCGTGTAGTAGCCGATGCCGAGCTGGGCGGCGGCGTCTTTGATGGTGCTGCCGCTGACGAGGAGCTTCAAGATGTCCAGCTCACGCGGGGTGAGGCCGTAGTCTTTCTGCGGCACGTTGGCCTTGGAAAACATCTCCAGCACGCGGCGGGCGATGTGGGGATTGATGGGGGAGCCGCCTGCGGCAGCGCTGCGAATCGCGGCGGCGATGTCCTCGGTGTTGGAGGTTTTCAAGAGGTACCCGGCGGCGCCGGCGCAGATGGCGCGGAAGATTTTGTCATCCTCTTCAAACACGGTGAGGATCACGATGGCGGTGCTGGGGGCAAGCTGGCGCAGGCGTGTGATGCCTTCGATGCCGTTCATGCCGGGCA
>JAPLUN010000228.1 GCA_026397715.1 Verrucomicrobiota bacterium | reverse complement strand
GGATCATCGTGCTGGTCATCGTGGGGTCGCTGGTGGTGCGAGTGTGGGAGGGCTGGCGGAGGACGCATAAGGAAGGCGAGGAGCAGGAACGCGCGGAGAAGCAGGCGATGCGGGAGCGGGTGACGGGAGGAATGGTGCGGGGAATGCCGGAGGTGTTTGGGCGCTTTGCGCTGTGGTATGGGGCGGAGTCGGACCCGGGACGGATCCTGTGGATGGTGGTGTCGCCGGAGGGCCGCATCGAGAAGTCTGTGAAGTCGCCGCAGGAGGTGCTGGCTTATTACAAGGGCCTGCCGGCGGAGCGGCGCGCGGAGGGGATGTTTGTGACGATGGACCTGAACCATCTGGTGGAGCCGGAAAGGGCCCGAGGAATGATGACGCCGCACATGCTCACGCTGTTTGAGGATGCGGCGTGGATGCGCGCGCACGAACAGCAGGTGCAGGCGCTGGTGGAGGTGTGCGAGGGGGCGGGGATCCCGCTGTGGGCGAACATGGACATCGACCGCGGGGGAGAGCAGGTGAGGTTTCGGCGGCTGACGCGGTGAGTGGGGGCGGGCCGGAGTGTGATCGCGGGGTGATGTGCGGTGCACACGAGTTCGTCACCTCTCCGGAGTCATCCTGTTCTAATCCTGTAATCCTGAAATTTTGTTAATCCTGTCAAAGATGGCACCGCATGAGCACTAAGTAGGATTTGCCGGAGCGTGAGAGTGAGCAGGGCGGAGGGGAGTGTTGGTGGGTGGCTTGGTGGCGGTTTTAGACAGGATTAACAAGATGGCAGAATTTCAGGATTTCTGATTCTGAAGGGTGGCTCTGCGTCCGATGTGTTTTCGGGTGGATTAAAAAACTGCTTCTGCGAGTGCAGAGTCATTTGGCTTTAATCCTGAAATCTTGGAATTCTGTTAATCCTGTCAAAGAGGGCATCGCATGAACACTGAGGGAACGAACTTGGAAGTTCGTTTTACGGTCGGAGGGTTACCACCCGCCGCCCATGGCTTTGATGAGGCGGACGGTGGAGATGTAGCGCTGGGCGGTGACTTGATTGGCCTGGCGCTCGGTCTGGAGGCGGGTGCGTTCGGCGTCGAGGAATTCGAGGTAGCCGACGGTGCCGCTGTCGTAGCGGGCGTGGGTGAGTTCGGCGGCCTGGGAGGCGGCGGCGAGGGCTTCGTTTTGGGCGGCGGATTGCTCGGCGCGGTAGCGGGTTTGCGCGAGGGTGGTCTCGACGTCTTTCAATGCGGAGAGCACGGCCTGACGGTAGGTGGCGATGGCTTCCTCCCGGGCTTCGCGTTTGAGGCGAACGTTGGCGCGGATGAGGGAGAAGCCGGTGATGGGGAGGCTGAGGCTGGGGCCGAAGGACCAGACGCGGCTGTCGGCGGTGAAGAGATCGCTGGTGTTCTTGCTGAGGTAACCGCCCTGGGCGGTGAGGCTGATGGCGGGGAAGTAGGCTGCAGTGGCGACGCCGATTTCGGCATTGCGCGCGGCGACGAGACGCTCGGCTGCGGCGACATCGGGTCGGCGCTCAAGGATGCTGGCGGGAAGTCCGGCGGGGATGGTGGGTGGCGAGCCGCGCAGGGGGCGCTCGGTCATGAGGAAGTTTGTGGCGGGGACACCGCAGAGCAGGGAGAGATTGTCGCAGGCTTCCTGACGCTGGCGTTTGATGTCGGCGAGTTCGGCCTTGGCGGTGGCGACTTCGGTTTTGGAGCGGGCGACATCGGTCTCCTGAATGGTGCCGGCATTGAAGCGCTGCTGGATGAGGTCGAGGCCTTTTTCACGCAGGGCGATAGTGCGGCGCAGGGAGGCGAGATCGGCATCGAGCGCACGAAGCTGGAAGTAGGTGGCGGCGACGTCTCCGGTGAGAGTGAAGAGGACGTTGTTGAAATCGGCGGCGCTGGATTCGGACTTGGCGCGGGCGGATTCGAAGGAGCGGCGCACCTTGCCCCAGAGATCGAGCTCGTAGCTGAGGTCGAGGGTTTCGCTGAAGGTGTTGATCTGCGCGGAGGGGATTTTCACCGGCACGGGCGTGGGCAGATGAGCGGAGGTGCGCTCGCGCTTGTTGCGGGAATTGAGATCGAAGGATGGATACCAATCGGTGGCGGCGGCGCGGGCATTGGCACGTGACTGCTGGATGCGGGCGTAGGCGGCGCGGAGGTTTTGATTGTCGGCGATGGCGAGGGCTTCGAGGCGATCAAGCTCGCTGTCGTGGAAGACTTTCCACCAGTCGCCTTTGGGGGCGGCATCACGCGGGGCGCTGGGCTGCCAGCGCCAGGTGGCGGGGGTGATGTCGGTGGTGTCCGGCTTCTTGTAATCGGGCCCGACAGTGCAGGCCGCGAGGCCGATGAGAAGGATCGGGACAAGGCAGAGGCGGGGAATGTGGATTGCCATGAGGTGCTGAGAGGGGGAGGGGCTGAGGGGCCGATGAGGAAAGCGGAATGCGGAGGGTCTGGGCTCGTTCTCGTTCTCCTACTCGTTCTCGTCCTCGATCATTGCGTGTCGGGAGCCCGAGGTGGGTGGAGGAAGACTGAGGCGGAGATCTGAGGAGGCGTGGCGGGAGAGGTTTCTGAATATGCGAGGCCGTTGCCGGAACCGCCTCAAGGCGGGACTACAATACGTGCTTGGAGTAACGCGGCGTTGGGGACAATGCGGAGCGGTCGGATCGAGGACGAGTAGGAGAACGAGGACGAGGACGAGTGGAAGCTAGGCGATGGACGGGGCGGGCTGGGGTGGGAGGGCGTCTTCGCGGGCGGCGCGGCGGGCTTCGCGTTTTTCGGAGCGGCGGCGGCGCCATTCGACGATGTCGTCGAAGTAGGAATAGATGACGGGCGTGGCGAGGAGGGTGAGGAGGAGTGAGAGAGTCTGGCCGCCGAGGATGACGCCTGCGGTGGCGTTGTTGAACGCGGCACCGACGCCGCGTGCGAACATCATGGGCACCATGCCGGCCACGAAGGCGAGCGTGGTCATGAGGATGGGGCGGAGACGGTCTTTGTTGGCTTTGAGGATGGCTTCGAGGCGATCCAGTCCTTTGGCACGAAGCTGGATGGTGTGATCAATCTGCAGGATGCCGTTTTTCTTGACCATGCCGAAGAGGACGAGGACGCCGAGCATGGAGAAGAGATTGAGCGACTGGCCGAAGATGATGAGGGAGAGGATGGCGAAGGGCAGCGTGAGCGGCAGCGCGAGGAGAATGGTGAGCGGATGAATCCAGCTCTCAAACTGCGCGGCGAGGATGAGGTACATGAAGACAAAGGCCATGAGGAAGGCCATGCCGAAGGCTTTGCCGGTGCGGGCCATTTCCTTGGACCGGCCTGCGACGCCGCTGCTGTAGTCGGCGGGGAGGTTTTGCTTTTTCACGATGGCATCGATGGCATCGACGATCTGGCTTTCGCCCACGTCGGGTGCGTTGTTCGCGCTGATGGTGACCTGACGGCGGCGATTGAGGCGATCGATTTGTGAGGGGCCGGAGGTTTGCTCAAGCTTCAATACATTGTCGAGCGCGACGGGCACGCCGCTGGCGCTGGGCACGGAGAGCTGGGCCATGGCTTCGAGGTTGTTGCGGTAGCCGGCTTCGGCGCGGAGGTGGATGTCGTACTGCTCACCGGCTTCGTCGTAGGTGGAGACATCGAGACCGCCGACGAGGAGGCGCAGGGTGGTGGAGAGATCGGCGATATTCACGCCAAGCTGACCGGCTTTGCTGCGATCCACACTGGCGGTGATCTCGGGCTTGCCACTGATGAGGGTGGAGTCCAGATCGCGAATGCCGGGGATGTTTTTGGCCTCCTTCATGATGACGTCCGTGGCGGCGGTGAGGCGATCGAGATCCGGGCCAGCGACGTAGAACTGGATGTTGGCGCTGGACTGGCCGGTGTTGAACGGTGGCACGGCGAGAACGGTCATGCGCCACTCGGCGGGGTACTTGGGAAGGATCTCTTTGCGCACCTGATCCATGATGTCCTGCTGCGTGGCTGTGCGTGTGTCGGGATCGGTGAGGCGGACGTAGATGCCGGCGAGATTGGGCACGCGCTGGTCATTGTCGCCAATGGTGAGGAGGGTGGACTCGACGCCGGGCAGGGCGCGGATGCTGCGTGCGACGCGCTCGCCGAGGAGATCTGTGGAGGCGAGGGTGGTGCCTTCGGGAACGCGGATGTTCACGATGAACTCGGCTTCTTCGGTGGGGGGCATGAAGCTTTTTTGCACAATGCCCATGAGCATGGGCAGAGAGGCAAGCGCGCCGAAGCAGGCGAGGATGATGACCCAGCGGTGGCGCATGGAGAAGCGCAGCATGATCATGTAGATGGCCTCGATGGGGCGGTAGAAAACATTCACCACGCGGTCGAGAGCGCGCTCGATCCAGCTCTTGCGGCGGCGGTTGAGCATGCGTGCGGCGAGGGAGGGCACGAGGGTGAAGCTTATGAGAAGGGACACAGCGATGGCGAAGGCCATGGTGAGGCCGAAGCTCTTCAAGAACATGCCGACGATGCCGCTTAGGAAGGCGACGGGGACGAAAACGGCGAGCAGAGAGAGCGTGGTGGCCATGACGGCGAGGCCGATCTCACGTGTGCCATTGATGGCGGCTTCATGCGCTTCCTCGCCTTTTTCCTCCATGTGATGGACGATGTTTTCCACGACGATGATGGCGTCATCGATGACGATGCCGACGGCGAGCGCGAGGGCGACGAGGCTGATCTGATTGAGCGTGACATCCTGCGCCCACATGACGCCAAAGGCGGCGATGATGGAGGTGGGAATGGACAGCGCGGCGATGATGGTGGCGCGGGTGTTGCCGAGGAAGAGCAGCACGATGAGCGCGGCAAACACGGCACCGAGGATGAGATGCTCCTGCACGGCGTGGGTGCTGGTGCGGATGACGAGGGAGTTGTCACGCACGACATTGATGGAGTAGCCGGCGGGCAGCATTTTTTTCACTTCGTCCAGGCGCTCCTGCACGGCATCGACCACCTTGATGGTGTTTTCGCCGGACTGCTTGCGCAGAGAAATGACGACGCTGGGGATGCCATTGCGGCGTGCGGCGGTCTGCGGCTCTTCTTCGCCGTCGTCCACGCGGGACACGTCGCCGAGACGCACGAGGCCGCCGTCTTTTTCACGCACGACCATCTGGCGTAGCTCGGCCACGGAGGCGGCCTTGCCGAGGACGCGCAGGCCTTCCTGGCTGGCGGCGTCTTTCACGGTGCCTGCGGGGATCTGCACGTTTTGGGAGCGCAGCGCTTTTTGCACATCGATGGCGGTGAGATTGAAGGAGCGGAGGCGCACGGGGTCCATCCACACATTGATCTGGCGCTTGCGGCCGCCGAGCAGCGTGGCCTGACCGACGCCGGGAACGCTTTCAAGCTGACGGCGCAGGATTTTGTCTGCGTATTCGGTGATCTCGCGCGCGGGGCGATCTGCGGTGAGGGCGACGTTGAGGATGGGCGAGGCGTCCGGATCGAGCTTTTCGACGATGGGGGGATCGGAGTCTTCGGGGAGATCGACGATGATGCGGTTCACGCGGTCGCGGATTTCCTGCGCGGCGACGTCCACGTTCTTTTCCAGGAGGAAGACGACGATGACCTGGGAGATGCCTTCGCTGGAGACGGAGCGGAGTTCATCGATGCCACTGACGGTGTTCACGGCTTCTTCGATCTTGTCGGTAATCTGGGTTTCGACTTCCTTCGGCGTGGCGCCATTGAGACGCGTGGTGATGGCGACTGTGGGGAAGTCCACCTTCGGAAAGCGGTCCACCGGCAGGCGGGTGTAACCGATGAGACCGACGACGACGAAGACCAGCACGATGACGCTGGCGAGGACGGGGCGCTGAACACAGATGCGGGCTAGCCATTGCATGAGTTAGAAAGGGGGAGGGGGGATTAAGCCGGGGTGGGGATGGCCGGGTGTGTGGGATTGTGGTTATTTATACCACGTGGGTGCTGGAGGGCGCGGAGTGGTGGGGACGCTCGCCCGGAGCCGATAAAATATCGGCGCTCCCAGTACGGGGCTCTGAATGCGGAGCCGAGTGTGCTTGCGGGGTGCTGCGGACTCGGAGGTCCGCGCTCCTGGTCGCGTTGGAGGGCTTTGGGGCGCTCATGAGGTTGCGTTAGGATTGAGGCGTGGACTGCACGGGGACGCCGTCGGCGGCATCGGGGCCGGGGGAGAGGACGACGTTTTCGCCCTGCTTCACGCCGCGGCGGATTTCGATGCGATCTTTGTCGGTCTCTCCGACTTCGACGAGGCGTTCGGTGAGCTGGCCGGATTCGACAACCCAGATTTTTTGATTGGCACCATCGGCGCGCACGGCGTTTGCGGGAATGGTGACGGCGGTCTGCGGTGGGAGCGCGAGGCGGGCTTCGGCGAAGAGGCCGGGGCGGAGGCGGCCGTCGGTGTTGAGCACTTCGGCCTCCACCTGGAGATCGCGGGTTTCAGCGCGCACGGCGGCGCCGATGAACTTGACGGTGCCGGTGAAGACTTCGCCGGGAAACGGGGACACGCTGAACTCCACAGTCTGCCCCACGCGGATGAGTCCGACGGAAGGCTCCGCGACATTCACGAGGAGGCGCAGATGCTGAAGATCGACGACTTGCGCGACTTTGGAGTTTGCCATGACGTATTCACCTGCGGTGACAAAGCGCTCTGACACGGTGCCGGCAAACGGGGCGCGGATGGTGGCGTCTTCCAGTGACTTTTTGCTCATGTCACGGCGTGCTTCAGCGGCGGAGAGGCTGGCTGCGGCACCATCGCGATCTGCTTTGATGCGGGCGAAGTCGGTTGCGGCGACGGCTTTCATCTGCGCCAGCGGGGCGTTGCGCTTCACTTCGCTCTCAGCGAGATCGAGCTTGGATTTCGCCTGCACGAGATTGGCTTCGGCTTCGGCGAGATTGAGCTGCGCGGTGCGGTCGTCGAGCTGAACGAGGACATCGCCGGTTTTGACGATGGTGCCGCGTTCGACGGGGGTCTCAATCACTTTGCCGGTGGTGTCGGCTGCGACGGCGGCGTTTTGTGCGGCGGTGATTTCACCGGTGAGGCGCAGGTAGCGCGGCATGGGGCCCTGCTGTGCGGCGGCGGTTTTGACGGAGATGGCTGCGACAGGTTTTGGCGCTGCGGCAGGTGCGGCAGCGGGTGCTTTGCTGCAGCCGGTGAGGGAGAGTCCCAGCGCGCTGAGGGCGAGTGCGGGGGCGTATTTGAGGATGGAGGAAATCATGGCTGTTTTTTCGAGCGTGAGGCGGGTTTCGGCTGGGCGGCGCGGCGGGAGGTGAGCGCGCCGAGAACGAAGTCGGCGATGTTGTCTGCGAGGCGCTGCACTTCGGGCGCGGTCTTGGGGACTGGCGGGCCGAGGCGGTCAACGAAGACGCGGCAGTGATCGTAGTGGAGGCAGAGGCCGATGATGTGATGGCAGTAGA
>JAPLUN010000116.1 GCA_026397715.1 Verrucomicrobiota bacterium | reverse complement strand
GCCGAAAACCTCAGCGCCCGCTCATGCTGTGAAATACCAGTCATCTCCAGATGCGGCTCCAGCCACCGCTCCGCGATCTCATCATAGCTCCGGCCAAGGTCCTCAGGCTGCATGCCAGGGGATTTACCTCGGCCCCCGCGAGTCGCAAGGCCAGGATTAAACGACTCCTCCCCACTCACTTCAGTGCACCATGCTCCTCCCACACTAACTCTTGCCATTCCTGCCCACTCTGTCACGCTCTACATCCCATGCCTCACACCACCCCACACCCGAGGCATCCTCATCACCGGCCCGCCACGCACACCCACCCGCGTCGCATCGCCCTTCACACCCAGCCTCTGCTCGCCGCACTCATCGGCCTCAGCCTCATGCTCACCGCCTGCGGCCCATCCACGAATACAGACTTGCAGGCCCTCATCCATCTGCCCGCCCCGCATCAGCGCGGACTCGCCGAAAATCCCCGCCGCATCCTCCTCGGCATGCGCTCCATCGGCGAAGACTGGACCTGCTTCCGCAGCACCCCCGAAGCCGGAGACGAATGGCTCATCGACCGCGCCCATGACAAAGCCGCCGTCAAGCGCGTCCGCCATGACGAAGCCGGCAAGCCCACCACCGAGACCGATGTCTATCTCAGCGGTCACCGCTATAAGGACGAAGAAGGCATCGAAGGAGACGAAGAACTCCGCGTCACCTGTGACTGGACCACCGGCACCCTCGCCATCGCCTACCTCGGCAGCGATCCCGCCATCAAAAAATCCATCGCAAAACTCCCACCCTTCGCCCCGGAGCACCGGCTGCAGTACGTCGATCTCGTCACCCAGATCGCCAAAAAGTGGGGCCTCACGAAATAGCCCGGCTTCCATTCCTCGCGTCCCCCACCGCCACGCCACCAGCGCCGTCGCGTTGACAAACGTCTCCGCATTGCCAGCATCCAGACCATGGCAATGACCGCCCATCTGAAAGTCTATCTCTGCATCATCCTCGGCGGATTGGTTTGCCTCTTTGCAGCGATGCTGTGCCCCTACGGAATCTCCTTGTTCGTTGGCTGGATCATCATCAGCCACATCCTCGCCTGGACACTGACGTGCGGGAAGTGCGGCAGGAGCATGACCATCAACACAATGCCCGTGGTCACCCGCGGTCGGAACTCGGGCGTCTGCACTCGCTGCCGTCCCCGTCAGAAAAAGTAGCCTCTCATCTTCCCCATCAAACTCGCCACCGTGCAGTTCGCATAAATCACGCTGGCCCACAGCAGGGGCGTGCAGAAGATATAAACGTCCCCTGCCGCAAAGCCTTCAAACGGATGCCTCAGGGCCGCTCCCTGAGAACTCGTGTATGCCAGATCTATCATGAGCAGGCACATGTGGGCCAGGATACCAGCCAATACCAGACGTCCCAGCGCAAATTCCACCAGCGCCGCCCATCCTCGGTGCCCTGGCTTTTGACCCACCGGCTCTGCTTTTCGCCAGAACCCACGGATACGCAGGCCAATCAGCCACACCGACACCACCAGAGCCAGCCCCAGCGCGATCATGAGCACCGGCTGGTACTCAAACGACTCGCGGATGCAGCGCCGCATCGGATAAAAATGATCCACCTCCGCAGGCACTGCAACATTCAGGTCAGTCTCCATGCCTTGAATATACTCCGCTCCACGCCCTCATGTAAATACCGGCGATAGCCACACCCCCATCCGCCACATCACCACCGGATTGACAAACACCACCGTCCTCCGCTCATTCACGGCACCCCATGAGCACCGCTCAGAAATTCCATCTTGGCATCGTCCTCACCGGACTGCCCTGCCTCATCGCCGCCATGATGTTCCCCTATGGGTTCTACCTGCCCATTGCCTGGGCCATCATCGGAGCCATCATCTGTTTCACCCTGAAGTGTGAGAAGTGCGGCCAGCGGATCGCCACGCAAAATCCCTTGGTCGCCTACGGCTGGAACTGGGGCGTCTGCACTCGCTGCCATCCACCTCAGAAAAAGTAGCCGCTCATGGCGCAGCCTCATCCGCCCGCTTTTTCGTTTTGCCACCAGTCAATCCGGCCACTCCGCCACCTCCAGGCATTCATCGATCAAAAGCACCGGCGCGTTCTCAGGCGCATTCCTCACCATCTTTCTCTCTTTCATCAGCGCCCTCACCAGCTCCAGCGCCAGGCCCTCAGCCACCTCCGCAGTTTCAGCCTCCGGATACGCATGGATGTAAAACTCCCTCAGCCCCGGAAACTTGTCCTCCTGATCCTGAATCAGAAAGTTTTGACCATGAACAATGACAGCAAATTTTTTCATAAAGGGATCAGGCGCAGACAAAGCCTGACCCCCAGAGTGGCGCAGTGACACACCCAGTTCAAGCCCGCTTCCTGCCCGAAAGCCCCACTTCAAACTCTGCTCCCTCTGCCTCTCCACCCATCTGCGGCAAACCCGAACAGCCATAGCGCCCCATCCTCACTCAGACCTCCCCGCTCCATCCCGGACCCACGCAGCCGCGTGTTTCTTGCGCTCCGCTGAGTCTCGCTTGCTCCCAATCCCGAGCCTCACGCGAATCCCTCTTGCTACCAGACTCTGGCACTTTTACCCAATCCCTGCACCAGGCACCTCATCCAAAACAGAAAGAGAACCAGCCATGAAAACTATCAGTCTGTTCGTCCTCGCCCTCAGCAGCCTTCTCCTCGCCAGTTGCGCCTCCGTCCCCATGGACTCCTCATCTGCCGATGCCGAGGCCAAGCAGTTCACACCCCAGCCCGGCAGAGCCAGCATCTACGTCACCCGCGGCTTTGGCGTCGGCTCCGCACTCGTCTTTCAGACCATCCTCGATGGCCGCATTGCCGGCGCGCTCGCCCCCAAGACCTACCAGCTCCTCAGCGTCTCGCCCTGCCAGCATACCCTCATCGTCAGCGCCACCGAGAACGTCCAGCAGACCACCCTGACCGTGCAGCCCGGCAGAAACTACTTCGTCGAAGTCAGCGTCAGCATGGGATTCATCAGCGGCCACGCCAACATCCAGACCATCTCAGATTCTCAAGGCCGCAGCCAGGTCCTCAGCTCAAAACGCGCCGCCGCCACCACCTACCAGTAAGTTTTCGCGCGCGCGCTCAGGGTGAATTTGGACTGCGGTCGCGAAGTGAGGAACGAACGCAGCTACCGCTTTCGCCGTCCTCGGTGACTCACGCATCCCACGCCCCCTTCGAAAGTCGCAGACCACCGCAAAGACTCAGTTCTCCCACCATTCACCCAAAGGCATGCCATGAAGTGATGCGGGCACTCTTGCCCGCAATCGAACGTCCCATGTCGCTGATTGCAGGCAGCAGTGCCCGCATCACACCTCAGTGCCCATGCCCGTGCCCGTATACCAGCCCATGCCATCCGGCCCACGCCATATATCCCGCCAGCACCGTCAGCAGCACGCATGACACATACGGCGCTTTGCGCATCCATTCGCCAAAGCCGCTGAATCTCTTCTGCGCACGCTGCACGCTCCACGCCGCCGCCGCGCCCACCGTCACCATCGTCAGCGCCAGGCCAAAGCTGAACGCCCCCACGATCGCAAAGCCCAGCGCCACCTTCTTCAGCTGCAGGCACACCAGCAAAATCGTAAACGCCGCAGGGCAGGGCATCAGCCCGCCCGTGATCCCAAACATCACGATTTGAGCCGTCGTCACATTCTTGCTGCCAAACCTCCGCGCGATGTCCTCCGCATGCGCCCGCTCATGCGCATCCTGGTACACATCCCCCTCCGGCCGCACCTCCTCCGCCACCACCAGCGCGTGACTGTGGCCATGCCCGTGCTCATGCCCATGCGCCGCCTCCGCAAATTTCAGCCGATACGTGTGCGCATGATCCGCATGGCCCAGCGTCAGCGTCGCCATAAACTCATGCGGCTCAGGCAGCATCGCCGTCGCCTCCCAGAAGCCCGCCCCCGGCTCAAACTGAAACACCTGCGTGCTCCCATCCAGCCGCGCCGTCTCCAGCTTCAAAGAATTGCCCTTTGGCAGCGGCACCGCAGCACCACTCGCCGTGCACGGATAAATCCGAAAACGCGGCGGCACCCCGTCCTCATGCACCGCGATCTCCAGCCACCCATGCCCCGTGTCCAGCAGCATCCCCCCATGCACTCCATGCGTCCGCTTAACGCCCGCCCGCAGACTCGGCACCTTAAATCCCACCGGCATCACCACCTCATGCTCAAACGCAGGGGCAGCTCCATCGCCATGCTCATGTGAATGCGCGTGCCCATCACCATGTGAATGCCCATGCGCATCTCCGTGGTCATGTCCATGTGAATGCGAATGCCCATGCCCCATCCCATGCGCCTCAGCCTCCGCCACCTCACGGCGCGTCCGGATAAACATCCACACCGCCAGCGCCAAAATCAGCACCGCAGAGCCCAGCTGCAGGTACGGCTCCACCGACTCCGCATTCCACTCTCCGCCGTAGTGCAGCGCCACCGCCGCCAGCACCCAGATCAGCAGCGAGTGCGACATCGCCGCTGAGAGCCCCAGCAGCACCGCCTGCCACACCGTCCCGCGGATCGCGATGATAAACGCCGCCATCATCGTCTTCGAGTGCCCCGGCTCCAGCCCATGCAGCGCCCCCAGCAAAATCGCCACAGGCACATACAGCCACGCATGGCCGCTGCTCAGGTACTCAGAGAAAGAATTCATGGCGCAGAAAAGGGAAAAGGGCAGGGGAGCACAGAACTCCATCACCACCCCACACACTGCACCCACTTCCCCAACCTGCCGGACCCTTTTTCAAAAATTACTTTCAACCTCAAAGCCCCCACATCACCACCGCAGACAATCAGTGAAAGCAGCGCCGACAGCCAAGTGGCAGCCCATTCAATCTCTGCCCCCTCTGCCTCACCGCCCCTCTCTGCGGCAGAAACGAACGTACCATCCACCACTCTAGCTCCGGGGATCTCTCTCTCCATCACCCCAACGCCCCTTACCGCCATGGTAGGTTCTGGTAGGGACGCGCTGTGTCGCGTCCGTAGAATCCTTCCTCCCATCCCCACCTGCCACCCAAAGCCCACCCCCTTACACAACGCCCCCGCCTCAAACACCGCCCACCGCTACCTCGAACCAAGAACCACCCCCTCAAAAATTTAATTTGCATTTCCCCCTCCCATTTTCGCCCCTTCATCATCGCCGCCCATCCCGCTTGCTTAGTACCTCCACACCATGCCTTGTACCCGCAGGTGCACCCGCCCGCGCATGAAGAACCGCGCAGGCATCGCCGGAGATCATTCCGTCGCTCACATCACATCATACCACGAGCCCTTAGCCCGCTCGTGCCCAGCTCATTGACAACCCCACCACCCCCAGAACGCACCCAGCCCCGCCCATGACCCCCACCATCGCCACCGAAACGCTCCTCTCAGACCTCGGCCAGCTCAGCGACATCGACCTCGCCAAAAAACGCCTCGAGCCCAAGAGCGCCCGCATCATCGAGCTCACCCAGGAGGCCAAAGGCCTGCGCACCCGCATCCCCGCCTCCGTCCTCCTTCACTACGACGCCCGCCTTTCCCGTGGCAAGCGCGGCGCCGCACGCATGCGCAACAACACCTGCGGCGGCTGCAATCTCGCCCTCCCCAGCGGCCAGCTCGCCGACATGCGCCACGTAGACGCCGCCCTCGTCCTCTGCTGCAACTGCAGCATCTACCTCCTCCCCTCCCTCCCGGCCGAGGCCGACCCCGCCGCCGTCGAAGCTGCCAAGCCCGCCGTCGCCAAGAAAGTCGCCGTAAAAAAGCCCCGCAAGCCCAAGGTCGCCAAAGCTATCGCCGCAGACGAAGCCGCTGCCGCCGCTGAAGAGGAAGAACTCGAAACCGAAGTCGAATCCGAAGCCGACGCACCGGAGGAATCCGAAGCTGCCTCCGAAGCCCCCGACACCACACCCGCAGAAATCGCCGCCGATCTGGCCGTCCCCGCCGAAGCACAGGCAGAAGAAGAAGCCGAAGCCGAGATCGCCCTGCCGGCCTAGAGCCCTCGCACCCGGGCCCGCCCGGATAGCATCAAATACCAGCCCATGGAATCTCCCATGGCTGGTATTTTTTTGTGCCCACAAAGCGCCCACTGAAAAGCTCCCCACAAAAAATCCTTCAGGAGCGCCCCACCCCAAGAAACCCTTGGCATCCCCACCTGGAAAGCTAGCCTCCATCCCTCCATCCCTCCATCCCTCCACGCCCCACCGGCCCCGCACCCACCCCTTCGCTTTTTGACAATGCAGCCCCTCACGTCCTCCGCCCACGAAATCGGCATCCACGCCTCGCAGGAGCGCCTGGAAAAACTCCTCGCAGAGCGCCTCACCCCCGGCGCAGACCGCGCCGCCGTGGACGCACGCATCTGGAATCTCTTTGGCGAGACCTGGGCCGTCATGTTCACCGATCTCTCCGGCTTCTCCCGTCACGTCGCCGAATTCGGCATCGTCCACTTCCTGCAGGTCATCTATGAAGCCCAGCGCATCTTCACCCCCTGCGTGGACAGCAACGACGGCATCCTCTTGAAAGTCGAAGGCGACAGCTTGCTCATCATCTTCCGCACCGTCGCCAGCGCCCTCCAGTGCGCCATCGACATGCAGCGCTCCGCCAAAGCCTACAACGCCGGCAAGCCCCAGGAAGAGCACATCCTGCAATGCATCGGCCTCGGCTACGGCCCCGTCCTCCGCATCGGCGACCGCGATGTCTTTGGCCGCGAAGTCAACGCCGCCAGCAAGCTCGGCGAAGACACCGCCCAGCCCTGGGAAATCCTCGTCACCGATTCCGTGCAATCCGCCGCCGAAGCCGCCGAAATCCCCGGCCTCCAGTTCGAATCCATCCCCGACCTCCCCCCCGGCGCCAGCAGCGCCTCCCGCCTGCTCTACACGCTTTAAAATAGACACTTTGCTGCCAGTCCATCCATTGCTCTTCGGAATCCACCCCCGCGCCTTCTCAGCGCGAAGGATGCGGTTGATCTGAGGTGGCAGGCACATTAATCTAGCCCCATGTCAGACCACGATATTCAAGTGCTCGAAAGCCAGTTCCCCGCGTTGTCGGGTCAGGCTTTTGCCGCTGCGAGCGCGCAGGTGCTGGCCTCAGGGCAGAGCGTGCTGCAGTCGGAAGGTGCATCCATTTACCGCGTCTTCCCCGACGGACGCAAGGAAGTGGTCAAGCACATCGAGCCCCCGACCCGCGTGAAACCCGGCACGGTTTACATGATCAAGTGAGCCTGGCCACACCCAGGCTGCGGATGTTTGCCGGCCCGAACGGGTCTGGCAAGAGCGTGCTGAAGTCCTACCTCCCGGAACCGCTGCTGGGAGTGTATTTGAATCCAGATGACATCGAGAAAGCTGTGAGAGACAGCGGCTATGTGGACATGCACATCTTCGGCATCGAGACCACTGCGGCGGAGGTGCTGGCGGTCTTCACCCATTCGGAATTTCTCATCCATCAGGGCTTGGCGGAAGCGGCCGGCAGATTGAGCTTTGTTGACGGACGGCTGTGCTTTCCACCCCGCGTCATCAACAGTTACTTTGCCTCCGTGGTGGCGGATTTTCTGCGGCACCAGCTCATGGCGGCTCGCCGGACCTTCACCTTTGAGACGGTGATGTCCCACCCTGGCAAGGTGGAGTTGCTGCAAAAGGCCCAGGAATCCGGCTACCGCACCTATCTCTATTACGTGGCCACAGATGACCCGGCCATCAATGTCTCCCGTGTGGAAAACCGCGTCAAATTGAACGGGCATGATGTGGCCCCCGACCGCGTCGAGAAGCGCTACTATCGCTCGCTGGATCTGCTGCTCTCCGCCATTCGCTTCACCAACCGGGCCTACATCTTTGACAACTCCACTGACAATGCCGACCACAATCACACCTGGCTGGCAGAGATCACCGAGGGTAGGCGACTGGAACTGAAAACAGACCAGATCCCAGCCTGGTTTAAGCGCGCTGTTTTGGACAAGATCGACCAGTCGGCTTTTTAAAAAAGTTCGGTGGAGAGGATTTGACAGCGCCATCACCAAGTGATGGGCAGAGGGGCATACAATCTCAAAAAATCATCGCAGATCATCTTCAGTTCCTCTCAAAACTACGCTGCTCAATCCCGCCCCCTCTCCCGCGTACCCATCTCCGTACATCTTCCACGTCCCCATGCCCCTCCGCATCCTCACCACGCTCCTGCTCCTCACCTTCCTCACAACCACCGCCCCCGCCGCCGAGCCCACCTTCACATTCACCGTCCTTGAAATCCCGGACATCCAGCGCGGCGCCGGACTCGCCATCGTCATGCGCACGCCTTCCGGCAAGACCTGGCTCTACGACACCGGCACCGCGCACCCTGAAAAACTCTCCTCCGACGGCTGGCTCGCCAACTTCAATGCAGGGCGCGATCTCATCGCCCCGCACCTCGCCAAAGCAGGCGTCACCACCATCGACGGCGTGTTTATGAGCCACGCCCACTACGATCACTTCGGCGGCCTCCTCTGGCTCAAGGACCATTTCCAAATCCATCGCCTCATCGACTGCGGCTACCTCTTCCACAGCGGCGCCGAAGCCGACTACCTCGGCACCAACAAAGCCGAGCTCGATCACTACACCCGCGTCCGCGAAGAATTCCGCGCCCGCCACGCCTACCTCAGCGCCACCGCCGGCGAGACCCTCGCGCTCGATCCCGACCTCAAGATCGAGGTCATCGCCCCGCCCAAAACCTACTTCACCGATCCCAAGGTCCCCGGCCGTCCCAAGAACGACAGCCCCTCCCACTTCCTCGTCAACGCCAACTCCCTCGCCCTCCGCATCCAGTTCGGAGACATCGTCTTCCTCCTCCCCGGCGACATCCAGACCGAAGACATCGAGGCCAGCCTCATGCCCTTCGTTGATAAATCAAAACTCAAATGCCACATTCTGGTAGCCCCCGGCCACGGCATCCATCCCATCCCCAAAGAGTTCGGCGCAGCCACACACCCTGAAGTCTCCATCGCCAGCGTCTTCCCCCGCTACGCACGCGGCATCCGCAGCACCAAAGACCTCCAGGCCCTAGGCACCCAAACCTACATCACCGGCCTCCACGGCAACGTGAACGTCACCACCAACGGCAAAACCTACCAAGTCACCACCCAGCGCGACGACACCGCCAAGCCTGCGCCAACACCCGCCGCAGCAAAGTAAGCTCCCGGCAGAGCCGTAGCGAAGCGAAGACAGCCGAAGGCAAAGCAGAGAAATGAGCCGGTGGTGAAGCGAGGCTTGCCGAGCGAGAACCACCGGATCACACGAGCGACACATCAACGCTCAAAGGCGCATGCCGTAGGTATGCGAGAACCGTACTTTGGCTCCTCGCTGGCACGGGGCGGCTGAACATTTCTCGCCCGCCTAAAACCCTCCGCATCCTTTCAAAAAAACGCTGTCTGATCCCACTCCTCTACCGCGTACCCGTCTCGCATCCCATCTCCTCGCTGACTCACCTCATCCCCATGCGCCTCCGCACTCTCTCCCGGCTCCTCCTCATCGCCGCCCTCGCATTCCTCAGCTTTATCAATTCCACATCTCTCCGCGCGCAGCACCCCGAGGAAAAGTTCACCGCGCTGAATCCGGACCAGCGCCGCGCGTTTGAGATCGAGGTCATGGAAAAGGTCGCGGATCTCGCCTTGATCCCGCCCAAGCTGAACACCTCGCCGCTGCCGAAGTACGACTACGATCAGCTCTCCTACGGCATGACCATCGGCATCGCCCGCACACCCGGCGGCCGCCTCTGGGCCTGCTGGGTGGCCGGTGAAGATGGCGCCCAGGCCTTCTTTGTCTGCGCCATCAGCGATGACGACGGCGAGACCTGGTCCAAGCCCGTGCTCGTCATCGACGGCCAGTCCGACAAGCTGCCCATGCCCCGCAGCGTTCTCGTGGGCAATCTCTGGACAGATCCCCTCGGCCGGCTCTGGATCTTCTTCAATCAGTCCATGGCGCAGTTTGATGGCCGCTCCGGTGTATGGGCCGCCAGATGCGACAATCCGGATGCCGCAAAGCCCCAGTGGTCCGCCCCGCAGCGCATCTGGCATGGCTTCACGCTGAACAAACCCACCGTGCTCAGCTCCGGCGACTGGCTGCTGCCCATCTCGCTGAATCGCGCAGGCTTCGGCCCCTTCAAAGGCGCATTCGCCGGGCTGGATCCCCTGCGCGGCGCCAATGCCTTTCTCTCCAAAGACCACGGCGCCACGTGGCAGCGCCAGGGCCATCTGCAGTTCCCGAATCCCGACTGGGATGAGCACAGCTTCATCGAGCGCAAGGACGGCACCCTCTGGATGCTCGCCCGCACCGGCAAAGGCCCCATGCAGAGCTTCTCCTCAGACCTCGGCAAGACCTGGAGCGCCCCCACCGTGCCGGAGGGCATCAGCCAGCCCGTCGCGCGTCTCCACCTGCGCCGCCTCGCCTCCGGCCGTCTGCTCATCGTGAAGCACGGCGAAACCATGGACACCAATCGCGGACGCAAACAACTCAGCGCCTGGCTCTCCGACGACGACGGCAAAACATGGCAGGGCGGACTCATGCTCGATGAGCGCGATGGTGTCTCCTACCCCGATGGCTTCCAGTCTCCCGATGGCACTCTCTACATCTCTTATGATCACAATCGCAGCACTGAGGGCGAGATCCTCATGGCGCGCTTCACTGAGGAAGACGTCCTCGCCAAAAAACTCGTCAGCCCCAAGTCCAGGCTCAAGATGCTCATCAGCCGCCCGCTCAAGCCCAAGGTCAGCGCCAAGGCAAACACGCCCGCCCCGGCACAGCCAGAGAAAGCCCCCAAGAAGGAATAGCGCCTCACGTCCGCATCGCATTCAGCACCCCATCTTCTCGCATACACACCTCGTACCCATGCGCCCATTCACTCTCTGCTGCCTGCTCCTCATCGCATTCAGCCTCACCTCACTTACCCCCGCCGCTGAAGCCCCCGCAAAGCCCATCGCAGCAGCAGCCACCACCCCACCCGCGCCCAAGCCCACTCCCACCGAGCGCATCGCCCTCTGGCCCGGCAAAGCCCCCGTTGGCGATGGCACCTTCGAAGCCAGCACGCAGGAGCTGCAAGTCTTCCTCCCACCCGCCGACAAAGCCTGCCGCATGGCCATCGTCCTCTGCCCCGGCGGCGGCTACATCCGCCACGTCACCGACCGCGAAGGCTACCCCATCGCCCAATGGCTCAATGAAAACGGCATCGCCTGCATCATCCTCGAATACCGCCTGCCCAAGCAACGCCACGCCGTGCCCCTCCTCGATGCTCAGCGCGCCCTCCGCCTCACCCGCGCCAATGCCACACGCTGGCATCTCAGTCCCCAGCGCATCGGCATCCTCGGCTTCTCCGCCGGCGGCCACGTCGCCTCCACCGCCACCACCCACTTCGATGCCGGCAAGCCCGACGCCACCGATCCCATTGAGCGCTTCAGCTCCCGCCCCGACTTCGCCTGGCTCATCTACCCCGTCGTCACCATGGGCGAGTACACCCACACCGGCTCCCGCAAAGAACTCCTCGGCGAAACCCCCTCCGACGCCCTCGTCCGCCTCTACTCCAACGAATTCCAGGTCACCGCAGACACCCCGCCCGTCTTCCTCGCCCACGCCATCGATGACAAGCCCGTCTCCATCGAAAACAGCCGCCAGTTCGCCTCCAACATGCAGGCCCACCACCTCCCCGTCGAACTCCTCGAACTCCCCACCGGCGGCCACGGCCTCAACGGCTGCAAAGGCCCCCTCTGGGAGCAGTGGAAAGCCGCCGCCCTGGTGTGGAGCGCGAAAGAAAAGATGATGCAAGAGAAGTGACTCACGAAGAAAACGCAGCTTCATTCGTTTTGCTGCAAACCGGCCAAGGATCAGCCTCCGGATTATTGTTTCACTCTTTGCACTCTCTGCTCCTCTGCGACAAAGACGAGCGTCCATGGCGCAATGAATAGCAGGAGCTGCCCGGCGCTTTTCAATTCTGCGCGGAGCGCGAAGCATGAGCGCCTGCCAAGAGTCCCACCCTCACCCCAGCGCCGCGATCCCCTCCCGCATCGCCGTCAGCACCTTCTCCACCTCCGCAAAGGGATCATAATTCTTCCGCCCCATCGCCAGCGTCTCGATCGGCACAAAGCCGCGATACCCGCCCGCGTGGATGATCCCCGCCAGCTTCTTGAAGTCCGTCACCGGCGTCTTCATGGAGCTGCCCAGCGTCTCCTTGATCTGCCAGTTCACCGCATGCGGCACCATCAGCGCGATGTCCGCGTATGGGTCCTCCGTGAAGTATTTTCCCGTGTCCACCAGCGCCCCGCACCACTCATGGCCCACGCGCTTCAGCAGGCTCGCGTGCTGCTCGCCCGTGCTCAAAAAGTCCCCGTGATTTTGCACCGCCACCAGCACGCCGTACTTCGCGCCATGCTCCGCGCACTCGTGCAGCGCCTCCGCCATCCACTTCTCCACCTCTTCGCGCGTGGCTCCGACCGCCGCCGCCTGCCAGTCCTTCGCGTTCTTCTGCTGCGGCCCCGCAAACACCCGCACCACCGGCGCACCCAGCCGCGCCGCCACTTCGATCCACACCTTCGTCAGCGCCACTCCCTCCGCCCGCACCGCCTTGTCCGCCGTGGCGAAATCATTCTTCACCCCCGTGCCGCTGATCACGATCCCGCGCTCATGCACGTAGCGCTTCATCCGGTTCACATAGCTGTCCGCCGGTGCCTGCGGATACCCCGGAAAAAAGTACCCCGTCAGGTCCACCGCCGGGATCCGCAGCCGCTCGCAGAAATCCACCACGCCAAAGAGATCGATCCCCCGCGTCGCATCCGCCATGTTCTCATTCAGCAGCTCCAGAAACGAATACGCATTCAGCGCCGGTGTGAAAAACGGCGACCCCTTGCCAGCACTCGCTTTCACCTCCGCCGCACCCACACCGTGCAGGGGAGCCGCCGCAGCCGCCAGCGGCAGCAAGGCAGCGCGTTTCAAAAACGAACGTCGGGAGTCATGTGGCATGGTATTCATAAAGTGGAAATAGCAGTTGATGGTAGAGGTTAAAATAAGAGCAAAAAATTCAAATCACAGGGCAAGGGACTCACTCAGCGCCTGGTGGCCCGTACTTCCGCCACCTGCGGGTCCTGCCGCCCATGGCTCCGCAGCACGATGCGCACATCATCCGCAAAGCACCCGCTGAACCGATACGCCCCCGCGCCAGCCTCAGGCCCCGGCCCCTGCGGGATCACCTTCAGCTCGATCACCAAAAAGTCCGTGTCCGCCGGCACCGTCATGCGTCCCGCCGTCTCACGCCACTTTCCCCGTGCCTCCTCACCATTCATCCGGTGGGAACTCTTCGCCGTCTCCTGGTACAGGTGCTCCTTCCAGTTTCGCGGCAGGATCTCCGTCGTGCCCGTGAAAGCCCACACATTCGTCATGAACTCCATGCCCGTCTCCTCCGCGCCCGGCACCCACTGATACCACGCCGACCAGTCCACCACCGCCTGCCCGTCCGCGATCTCCTCGCGCCACGCCCGCAGGTCCACCACCTGGTACAAATTCCCGCTGCTCCGTTTCTCCACTCCCGCCGCCGCAGAAGACACCGCCGAGTCCGCCCGCAGAAAGCGCAGCATCCGCCGCCCCTCCTTCGGCACCACACCTTGCTGCGCCGTCGTGCTCTCAGAGAAATCACCGCTCCACAGCCCAAAGCGCACCGGCACCCCCTGCGCCGCAGGTGCCTCCTCCCCCTCAAATCCCGCATCCGCCAGCGGCAGCGCCAGCACCCGCTCCGCCCACGGCCCCACACGCGGCACCGCATACGCAAACACCACCGACGCACTGAAAAGCCCCAGCACCAGACCCGCCGCCGCCGCCGTCAGCGGCCGCCACTGCAGCCAGCCCCTCCGCGCATGCGCAGCCTTCACATTCGCCGCAGGGGCCGCCAAATCAACCGCCCCATCCTGCTGCGCCAGCGCATGCAGCCCATCCTCCACATCCTGATGCACAAACCACAGCCGCCGCGCCTCCGCATCCGCACGCAGCCGCTCCTGCAGCTCTGCATGCTCCTCCGCTGTCAGCCTGCCATCACTGTGCGCCGCAAACAAAACGTGCAGCCGGTTCGGGTCCATGTTCATGCCAGTTCCTCCTGAAGTTTTCGCTGCACACACTCCGCCAGCACACGGCGCAGATGGTTCAGCTTGTTGTACAGCGTCTGCGGCGCCCGCTGCATCTCCGCCGCCATCGCACCGATCCCACCACTGCCGCCACCATTCAGATACGCCGCACGCACCAGCCGCTGCTCCGCCTCGCCCAGCCGGCCAAAGCAGCCCTCCAGCGCACAGATGCGCTGCTCCCGCGTTGGCAGATCCTCCAGCCGCTCCGCAGACAGCGTCTGCAGCAGATCATCATCAAAGTGCAGCGGAGACCGCGCCGCCAGCCGCAGAAAATTCTTCGCCTCATAGAAGCAGATCGTGCTCGCCCACGCCATGAAATCCGTGCCCTGCTCAAACGCGCCAAACTTCTGCCACATCAGCACACTGGCCCGTTGCAGCACATCCTCCGCATCCTGCCTGCGGCCCAGCAGCCCGCGCAGATATCCCAGCAGCCGCCCATGCGCCCCCGTCAGCGCAGCCACAAACTCCGCATGCCTCTCATGCGGCGTCTCCGGAGTCAGTGAATCATTCATTTCACCATGGTATGTCCGCCCCCGGAACATTTACCGAAAAAAGTACACCCCCATTTCAAAAACCACCCACCGCTCCAAGCCGCCCCGTTCCCGCGAAACACGAAGCCCCCGAAGAGTCTCTCAATAAATCCAAACATCATAAATCCAAACATCAGAATTCTTCATTCCTTTGCTCTCCATTCCTTTGCGAAAAAAAACCCTCCAAATCCCCCCCAAGCCTCACCACAGCATCGGCGTCTTCGCCTGCCCGCCCCCGTTCACCCGCAGATCCTCCAGCGCCATCTTGCCCGCGCAGAAGTCCCAGCCCAGCCCCAGCGCCGCGCTCTGGCTCGGCGTGATGTTCGCCCCACGCAGCTCCTCCGTGCGGTCCACATCAAAGCACCCCGCACGCACATACGCCGCCGCATCTCCTGGCGAAAAACCCGCCTGCAGCCACTGGCGTGCGGCGACTTCCGTACCTTCGATTGCGGCGGCCATTTCAGCTAGATCACGGGGACTCGGGCTCATGCCGCACCCTATGGCACAGATTGAAACACTGTTCAAATAAACAGTGCTTAAAAATCACTCCCCAGCAGATCTCCCACCCTGCACTGAGCCGCCTCACCTGTAAAACTTTGTGCGCAGCCCTGGGGCGATTTCTCCATCCCGGCAGCCATCAGAAAATAAGGTGAGAACGTTTCTTTTTGATACCATGCGTTTTTTGGCGCTGTTAGGATGGTTCTATGAAGCAAACCACCCTGATGATGAAGCTGATCCGCGGCCTTGTGCTTATTTCGGCCGCCATCCTTGGGGCCACGGCTGCTCTGGCGCAGAATGCAGCCAAACTCATGCAGGCCGAATTGCTGCGCTCCACCACGGGCCGCGGCATCGACAGCTTCGGCTTTGCCAGTCTCTCCGTCCCCTTGAAAAAAGGTGCCCTCTACGATGTGGTCCGCCAGGAGAACGGCAACGTTGTCCTGACCATCGACGGCAAACAAGTCGTGGTCCCCACTGGCGCCGTAGCCCTCACGGAAAAACTCCTGGCGTCAGTCACCAGCAACACCGGTTTTGTCCCCGGCAAGATCGTCCTCGTGAGCGCCAAATATTCCCTCGACGGCAACCCGCCGCGCAATGTGAAGAACGCCCTGCAGAAACTCATCCCCCAGACCATCGTCACCGAGCCGGTGCAGATCATTGTGACAGACGCTCTCAGCTCCGCAGCCCAGGATCAGGGAAACCAGACTCAGGGAACGGTCATCATCACCCCTGACATGAGAGTCAATGTTGTCATTAGAACCCCCACTAAAAACGTACTCACCGTGGAGTACCTTTTTAATGGCAAGAGCTTTACCAAGCAGGTGCCCGAAGGCGAAAAACTCGTCCTGCCCTAGCCTGGAGCCTGGACACTCGCTTGGCATCTCTGGCCCAGCATAAAAAAACGCCCGGCAGGGGCTCCCACCAGGCGTTGTTAAAATCATGCAGCCAGGGGCCGCAGACCCGGCGTTTGGCGGGCTGATCAAGTATTCTAATTTTCCCGGCAGGTGCCGGACTTGAAGTGTTCGTGGATCCCGCGCTGTTCGTGCCGTTGAAGTTCGAGCCCATGTTCGACGGGTCATCCTCGCGTTGGCGCTGGCTTCGGCTTTCAGGTCAACCGGCTCAAACACCTCGGCGTTTTAGTTGCTTCATCCGCTTCATTTGCGCAGCAGTCCAAACGCGAAGTCCGACCCCTGGCCCTTGAACACCGCCAGATGAATCCACAGCATCGCCAGCGGCTCCAGCAAGCGTGCATACTCCAGCCCACCCACATCGATCGATTCAAAACCCAGCTCCGCGACTAGTTGCAGCACCTTGCCTTTCCTATCCCCTTCGCCGGCCACAAACATCACCGGCTTGGACGGCCCCTTGAAAACCGGGTGATCCATCTGACTGGCGCCCACCTGGTTCATCGCCTTGAACACCTGCGCACCCACCGCCCACTGCGCCACCTGCTCGCCGGCAGAAGTATCAAAGCCGCAGGAAAGTCCCGTGATGTCCGCCTTCAGCGGGTTCGTCGCATCGATCACGATTTTTCCCGCCAGACTCCCGCAATCACGCACCGCAGCCTCCGTCCCACCCCATGGCGTGCATAGCACGATCACCTCCGCGTCCTGTGCCGCCGCCGCGTTCGTGGTGATCACCGCCTCCGGCAACAGCGTCCTCAGTTCGCTGAACTTGGCGTCCTGCGGATTCCGCACTCCATAGGAGATCGTGTGTCCTGACTTCGTCCAACCCGAGCCCAGAGACGTTCCCACATTGCCCGCTCCGATGATTGCGATTTTCATAGTAAGATGTGTTTTGGTTTTGAAACTTCCAAGGCTCCAAATAAATCCCCACGCACCAGGCCGCAAGACCCCACAATTTTGTCACTAGGTTACCCCCAGGTGGCGCACCCCTATGAAGCTTCAGGACTGCCCCGTACACCACACCCTCAGATTCATCGGCGGTAAGTGGAAGCCGATCATCCTCTACTACCTCAAGGAAGGCACCAAGCGCTCCTCGGAACTCGCCCGCCAGATCCCCGAAGTCAGCGGCAAGGTCCTCACCGAGCAGCTGCGCGAGCTTGAGCGTGACGGCATCATTCAGCGCACCGTCTTCGCCACCGTGCCACCCACAGTCGAATACTCGCTCACCGAATTAGGCCTCACCCTTCGCCCCGTCCTCCGCGCCCTCGCCGAATGGGGGGGCACATACGGCAGCAAAAACACACCTATGCCTGCTTGCAGCATTGACTCTCCGTCAAAATCATAGCCACGGCAATCACCAGCAGCAGCGCCCCGATCGCATGGCACCACCCTGCGATCCGCCGGTACCGCTTCAGCTTGGCAATGTCCTCCGTACTTCCCGCAAAAGGCTCGTCAGCCCCCGTAGCCCATTTCTCATAGAGGCCACTGCGCACAAAGCTAGTCCCGAAGCCGATGCGAGTTCCAGGCGGCACATAGAAAAAGCCGCACGGCTTCCCCAGCTTGATCCATGCCTCCTCCGACTCCGCGCAAGCCCGCCGCAGGAGACGATCAAACGAAGCGTAGCTCATCAGCGTGTAAATCGCGCCCGCCAGCATGCACGCAATCCCGGGCGGGCAGACGATGGCAAACACAAGTTCATGCACATTCACAGCACCGTTTTATCTCGCCCATTCAGCGCCGTCAATACCTCCGCTGGGCATTCAGTACATCGCTCTCAGGAATGAAATGCATGATAGGGTTTCCAACTGGAGTCATGCCATGAGATTCCGAGCACTTCATTCACAAAGATCCTCTTCGCCTCCATGCTCCGTCCATCTTCCAAGCGAACCCTCAGTCCGTGACCGGCTATCTTATCATCAATCCCTTCTGCGTAAACAAACGACTGGCCGCCTAATGCCTCGTTCAATTCATCAAAGAGCCGCATCAGCTCGGCTGGGAAACGATGAACGCTGATTTGACCTGACCAAAGTAGGCTCTCCAACAGCTCGGCCTCACCATCAGCCACGCAGTCTCCTTCGCGGTTTAAAATCTGAAATTTCATCTCAAGTGTCAGGCAGGATGAATAGGCGAGCAGCGCTAGGGTGTCAAAAAACGGCAGGCACCTCTTATGCAAGGCATTATGTAAACCGCTCCGGTTGAGTTCGCTGAAATTCAAATCAATCCGCGTTGGTGTACTGGGTGTCAACTGGCTAAGCTGGAGGCAGCCGCTTATTGCGTCAAGAGTTGCACACGTGCCTCGTTTCTGATACGCCATCAAGACGAATTGAAAGGATCATCTCTATCGTCACCGCCATGAAGAACACCCTTGCTGAAATCAATGAATTGCGCACCGCCGGACTCATCGGGCGGTGGGCCATTGGTGGTGCGATGGGTGCGACGTTTTATCTGGAGCCGATTTCCACCTATGATCTCGACATCTTTGTATTGTTCGAAAGCTCCCCATTGATCCTGACTCTGACGCCAGTCTATGATTTCCTACAAGCACGCGGTCATGCGCCGGATGGAGATGCGGTGATGGTGCACGGCTGGCCGGTTCAGTTCCTGCCGTCTGAGTCACCACTATTGCGTGAGGCCGTGGAGTCTGCGCGGGAGGTAGACTTCGAGGGCGTGCCTGCCTGGGTCATGCGCGCCGAGCATCTCATGGCCATCGCCTTGCAGACGGCACGCGGAAAAGACTTCGCCCGGCTCGTCACTTTTATGGAAGCCAGGGTGGCCGATGAGCTGAAACTGCGCGACATTTTGCTGCGGCATGGTCTGAATGCCGCATGGTGCCGGTTTGAACAAAACTACCTGAACCCCTCATGAGCCCGCTGATGCAAAGAACTCTGGAGAGCAAGAGCGCCCGCCGGCAGCGACTCATGGCGCTCCCCTACCCGGAGAAGGTGCGCATAGTCGAGCAGATGCGCGCTGCGGCTCGTGAGATCAGGCAGGCGGAAATCAGCACTTTTGTGCTGCGCGAAGAACCGCCACCTTATGGCGGGACCAAGTCCTGAAGGCCGAACGGCAGAGGGGATTTGCCCCCACGCCCCCCCCACACCCCGCCAGCCACTCCACCGCCTTCTTCTCATCCTCAAACACATTGGCGTCCATCCCCGCATTCGTCGCCACGGTCACGCCAAATCGATCGGGGTCCATCATCCTCGCGCTGGTCACCACCGCCACGCGCACCTTTCCCTCTGAAGCACGCGCCCAGTCACGCACAAACCGGTACCGCACCGTCGGCTTCGGCGGTGGGAACCCCGAGACAGCCGTCGGCACCACCAGCAGCCGGCTCACACCAGAATCACGCGCAAACGAGATCACGCCCGAGACCATCTCCACCAGCTCGACAAGTTTCAGCACACCTGCAGGTCGAAAAATCGCGTGATCCGCAGCTTGCTCAAAATAACTGGGCGCGTCCATGCCTTGGACACTACCCGCTTTGTTCCGCGTGTAAAATGCGGTGAATTATCTAGAAAGGCCGTGGGCCATCTCATCGCACCGTGGCACTGGGCTGACACCCACATGAATGAAATCTCCGCCCCCACCGTCAGTGATTCGCTACGGGCTTTCATGGCTGCTGGTTGTGTGGCGCTCACACCGACTATCCCGCTTCGCACCACACCTCCCCAAATTTGAACTCCCACCCGCCCATCGCGTCCAAACTCACCTCAGAGACGATAGTTCTTCCGTAGGCCAGTTTTATTGGCGGTCTACGCCCGTTCGCCCTATTCTCCCCCTCATTTCCTGCCTGTGATATCCCTCTTGCCGTCCGCCCCCCTCGCAGCGCTCTGTCATGACACATGGCCCGCGCCCACTGCCCCCTTTTCATCCTCAGGCAGTTTCACCGGGCGAAGGCACCTCTTCTCCGCGCTCGCCGCCTGCGCCCTCACTTTGGCCACAGCACAAGTCCACAGCGCAGAGCCCCCCGCTCCTGCCACGAAACCCCTCACCGCAGCACCCGCTCCCGCTGCAGAGCTTCCCGCCGCCGCACCCACTCCCGCGGCCAGCCCACCCGCAGACGCACCCGCCCCAGTCCCAGTCCCAGTCCCAGCGCCACCCGCAGGCTTCGTCCCCGGCACCGGCTCACGCTCCGACGTCAAGCCCTTCTACTTCGCCATCCCCGCGCCCCGTGGCCAGATCCTCGACCGCAAAGGCCGCCCCTTCGCGCAAAACACCACCGTGCGCCGTCTCCAGTTCACCGTCCCCGCAGACAAGCGCAGCACCCTGGAGACCTACACCGCCTGGCTCCAGCAGGAAATCGATGCCACCAAGGCCGATCTCCCCGTCGCACGCATGCCCGATGCCGAAACTCTGAGGCGTCACTACGAATCCCGCCGCGAGCTCCCCATCACCGTCAGCGATGCCTTCACCCAGGACATCGTCATCCATCCGCAAAAGCACGCCCACGCCAGCCTCCGCACCGAGTACATCCGCCACTACCCGCACGCCGGCATGGCCGCCCACGTCCTCGGCTACGTCTCCTCAGACGGCGCCCCGCCCTCCGGCGCCATCCTTCGCAATGAACCCCTCTGGCAGCGCACCAAAGGCGCCACCGGCCTTGAGGCCGCGTTTAATAAACAGCTCACCGGCACCGATGGCACACTCTGCCTCATGATGGCAGATGCTGGTAGCGTCGCCTATCAGCAGGTCTTCGTCCCGCCCGCCGCCGGGCGCGATGTCATCACCACCCTCAATCTCGAAACGCAGCGCCTCGCAGAAAGCGCCCTCGCCCAGTCAAAGCACCGCTGCGCCATGGTCATTGTCGATGCCTTCACCGGAGACATCCGCGCCATGGCCAGCCTCCCGCACTACGATCCCAATGCCTTCGCCGGCGGCATCTCGGAGTCCGCCTTCACCGCCCTCACGCAGGACATCGACGGCCCGCTCTTCGACCGCTCCCTCCTTGGCACATACCCTCCCGGCTCCATCTTCAAGCCCATCGTCGTCCTCGCCGGACTCCGCGCCGGCACCGTCGATGCCCAGATGGAGTTCGACTGCGGCCCCTCCCTCATGATCGACGGCCGCGAATTCGACAACTGGTCCAAGGACGACCACGGCTTCTTCAATGCACGCGCCGCCCTCATCCGCTCCTGCAACACCTACTTCTACCAGTCCGCCATGATCACGCGGGACCGCCCCATCCTCTACATGGCACACGAGTTCGGCCTCGGCGTGGCCCCCGTCTTCCCCTTGAAAACCGCCACCGGAAATCTTCCGCGAAGCGCCCCGTCCAATCACGACCTCGCCAATCTCTCCATCGGCCAGGGCGTCACCGAGACCTCCCCGCTGCAGATGGCCATGGTCATGGCCACCCTCGCCAATGGCTCCTGCCGTCCGCGCCCCCGCCTCGTCTCCCACACCCAGTCCCAGACCGGCCGCCTCGGAGACGTCGCCATCCCATGCCGTGAGGCCCTCATGCCCGTCAGCCAGATGGATCTCGAAACCGTGCGCAGCGGCATGTTCGGCGTCGTCAATCATTCCAAGGGCACCGGCAAAGCCGCACGCCTGAAAAAAGTCGCCGTCTTCGGCAAGACCGGCACCACCCAGTGGGTGCTGCGCGGCGCCAAGGCCAACGTCGTCTGGTTCGCCGGCTTCGTAGACACCAATCCCCCCCTCGCCTTCACCGTCATGGTGGAAGGCAATGCAGGGCAGGGAGGCCTCTCCGGCGGCGGCACCGCAGCCCCCATCATCGCCAAAGTCCTTCACGACATCGAAGACCGCCCCACCGCCCACGACGTCAAGTTCACCCCCGACAACGTCCCCGAAGAAAACGACCCCCTCACCCCCGAATTCGTCCAGCCCCCACCCGGCTACTACGGCAGCGGCCCTCAATACAACGAGCCCCCCGGCATCGGCGGCTTCTTCCAGCGCATCTTCCGCTAACCCCTCCTCGTCCTCGTCCTCGTCCTCGTTCTCGTTCTCGTTCTCGTCCTCGATACTACCGCCTCGCCACACCCCGCCCGCCCGCCCCACCCACCGCCGCATTGTAGTCCCGGCTTTAGCCGGTCTGGCCCCCAGCACTCCCGCATTCCGCCCTCCGCATTCGTCATTCTGGTTTCGTCATTCGTCATTCTCCGCATCCCCCGCATGCCCGCCCTCCGCGCCATCCTAGCCTCCATCCCGCGCCTCCTCACCTCCCTCCGCGCACGCTACCTCCGCCTCCCGCGCTGGTTCCGTTTCATCGGCGGCACCTGTGCGGTGTTCATTCTCATCGGCCTCATCACCTTCGGCCTCATCTGGCACCACTACTCCGCCCTCGCCGCCACCTACGACATGGCCTCCCTCACGCGCGGCCAGAATGAAACCCTCATCAAAGACGCCAAAGCCCAGCCCATCGGCAGCGCCAGCGAGATCGAGCGCGAGATCGTCACCCTCGATGGCGTCCCCATCAGCCTCGTCCAAGCCATCATCGCCACCGAAGACGCCCGCTTCTTCTCTCACCCCGGGTTCGACATCATCGGCCTCACCCGCGCCGCCGTGAAAAACTTCACCGCCAAAGGCATCCGCCAGGGCGGCAGCACCATCACCCAGCAGCTCGCCCGCAATGCCTTCGGCCTTCAGGGCCGCAGCTACGAGCGCAAGATCACCGAGATCTTCCTCGCCATGCGCATCGAGCGTGAATACACCAAGGAGCAGATCCTCACCCACTACATCAATCGCATCTACCTCGGCACCGGCTGCAGCGGCGTCGGCGCTGCCGCCCGCACCTACTTCGGCAAAGACGTCCACGACATCAATCTCGTCGAGTCCGCCACCTTGGCCGGCATCATCAAGGCCCCCGTCGCCTTCTCCCCCATCACCCAGCCCGCCCTCGCCAAACAAAAGCGCGATCTCACCCTCCAGCGCATGGCAGAGACCGGCAGCATCACCGAAGCCGAAGCCACCGCCGCACGCGCCCAGCCCGTCACCGTCAGCCATGACAAAAGCCGCGTCCGCACCGGCTACATGCTAGCCGCCGCACGCGCCGAATTCCAGCGCCTCGGCCTCAAGCCCGGCACCCCGCCCGAGATGACCATGACCCTCCGTCTCGACTGGCAGCACAAATTGGACACCCTCGTCCGCAAGCACCTCGACACCCTCGCCCCCAAAGACAAAGACCTCCAGGGCGCCGTCATCGTCCTCGACAACACTACCGGCGCCATCCTCGCCATGCAGGGCGGGCGCGACTTCACCACCAGCCCCTTCAATCGCGCCCTCGAAGGCATCCGTCCCCCAGGCACCGCCTTCCTCCCCCTCGTCTACGCCGCTGCCCTCACCGCCCAGCCGGACATCACCGATGCCCCCCAGATCGACGGCCCCCTCGACAACAAACAAGCCATGATCGGCGGACTCACCGGCACCCTCGGCGAATGGGGCGCAGAGGGCGATCCCGTCGCCTACACCGGCGGCACCATCACCCCCATTCAGGCCCTGCTTGAAAACCGCACCGCCGCCACCGTCCGCCTCGGTTATCAGGTCGGCCTTGAGCCCCTCCGCTCCGCCATCACCCGCTGCGGCTTCACAAATCCCCTCCGCACCGAAGCCGCCTACACCCTCGGCCAAAGCCCCCTCCGCCTCGTCGAGCTCGCCCGCGCCTTCACCGCCATCGCCAATGACGGCCGCCAGTGCGCCGCCCCGCATCTCCTTCTCACCCCCATCATTCGCAGCACCGAAGTCTTCACCCCCGCCGCCGTCGCCCATGTGCGCGATACCCTCATCACCGGCATGGAGCGTCCCGAATACCGCAAGCCCCTCCTCGCCCACGGCCTCGCCAACAAAAGCATCGCCGGCTACGGCGGCATCACCTACGACCGCACCGACGCCTGGTTCATCGGCTCAGATCGCGAGCGCACCTGCCTCGTCTGGATCGGGCATGACAAAGACATCCCCATCAGCGCCACCACCACCGCCTCTACCGCCGCGCTCCCCCTGTGGGCCGCCGTCTTCGCCATGGTCACCGAGGGCAAACCCAAAGGCTGGGACGGCAAAGCCCCCGCCTCCCAGCTCCTCGCCACGCCGCCCCGCGCCCTCTTCGTCGAAGGCGAAGCCCGCGTCATCCCCGTCACCCCAGTCTCCAGCGTCGTCCTCGGCAAAGACCCCTACCAAAGCACCAGCGCCCCCGGCGGCGTCCCCGCCGCCATCCCCGTCCCCCAAGAAGAGTACATCCCCAAAGCCATCCCCGTGCGCCGGTAGCGCCTTCGAATCGTCCTCGAACTCGAACTCGATCCTCCTGCTCCGCAATCACCCAGCGCAGCGAGAAACACAGAGCTCTCGAGTCCACTCTTCTTCGTATTGTAGTCCCGGCTTTAGCCGGTTCTGGTCTCTTATAGCTCGCTCCACAAACACCCACCAAAGCGAGAAACCAGCACGCCTCCCATTTGGACTGTGGTCGCGAAGCGAGGCCCGAACACAGCTGCCGCTTCCGCCGTCCCCAGTGACTCTCGCATACCAGCAAATACCCGAAAGCGGTAGCCGCAAATTCCCCTTAGCCCGGCCAGCTCACGCAGGCCACACCTCCATCTTCGGCACAAACGCCTTTCGCTTCATCCAGCACAGACACCGCATCTTCCCCACCCTCACTCAGACCCCGCAGCAGGCGTCGCACCATTCCCACGCCGCGCAAACATCCCCGGCTTAAACGTAGTCACCCACACCGGCGAGCCCCATGAGCTAGGATAGCGCGACGTGTACCGCACCGTCTTCTCCTTCAGCGGCGTCCCCGGCGCCGGATGCGGCACCTCCATGTCATGGTAAATGTACTCATACGAGCCATGCGGCGAAGCCACACGGTCATAGTACCCCATCCCACCCGGGCGTGATTCACTGTACGGGTAGAACCCGCTCCGCTCATACGGCCGTCCATACGGGCGCAGGCTGCTCACATACGCCGGCGATCCAAAATCAGGCGGAGCCACCTTCGCCGAACTCGAAGTCGTCCGCGCCGGCACCGTGCGCCGGTACAAATCACCCGTGCAAGACACAAGCCCACCGGCCGTCACCAACGCGCACACAAGCAGAAGCGAAGTTTTCATAAAAAGCGAAGTAGTAAAATTTCAGAACAACAGCCGGAGAATAACCACCCAATCCCCGCCTGTCTCTCACAATAATCGCCACTCCCCAGCCCACAGGCTGTGCCGAAAGTCCCAAGCCCCAGCCTCACCCATCCCAGCACGCCACGCCCAGCACCCCAGGAGCGCGGGTCTCCGAACCCGCAGCATCTGCCACCCGCCCACCACTCCACCTCCCACACACCAATCCTGTGAATCAAACCATCCTGCAAATCCTGTCCATCCCCACTCCTCCCCCATAAAAATACGCAAAAACAGAAAGAAAATCTGGCCGATATTCCGTTATTGGGTATCATGCATCCATGGTCATTCACTTCGCGGACAAAAACACCGAAGCGATTTTTCAGGGCAGGGCCGTCAAGCGTGTGCCACTGGAGTTGCAGCAAAATGCGCTGCGCAAGCTCCAGATGATGCACGCCGCCACCAGCATCACC
>JAPLUN010000596.1 GCA_026397715.1 Verrucomicrobiota bacterium | reverse complement strand
ATCGACAGGATCGTGAGTCCTGAGCCAGGGGGCGGTCTACTGGTGTCTGTTCCCATTCCGAGTCCTTGGCCATCGCTATCGCGACGGCTCTATCTCTTCAAGGATGGGGAAATATAGAGACAAGCCAGGGGTCAGCTCGCGTAGCGAGCGCCACCCCTGGATCACGCCCCCCACCGCTCTCTCAAGCGCGCATGGCGGAGCCATGCCAGCACTCATCGCAAACGCTTACCACCACCAAACCGCCCCCAGAATAACGCTCCCTTTTGTCAGCAAAATCTCACGAAGCCCCCGGCTTCGGCAGCCCCTTCGGCACCGACTTCGGCGCCTCCGGCTTGGCCTTCCCATCCTCAGGCAGCCACGCCTCAGGCGCACCAGCTTTCACCATCACATCACGCAGCGAAACGCGCCCGCCATCGCGGTGCTTGCACTCCTCGGCCGCCGCCATGAAGGCGTAAATTTCCAGCGTCTGCTTCGGCGATACCGGCGGCTGCTTCGTCTGGAAAAATTTGACGATCTCTCGCAGCATCGGCGTGTAGTCGCCCTCGGATTTCTGCTCGGTGATCTGCTTGTCCCCGAAACGGATCAACTTATACGCCATCGCCCCTTCATGGATGGCCTGCAGCGTCCCGGTGCGCCCACCGGACCAAAGCCCTGTGACGATGGATTCAGACGTCGTGGTCGTCCGAGCGACGGAGAGACACCCAGGCCCCATCACTGTAAAGAGCGCCTCCGTCGGGTGAATCCCATAGAAAAACAGGTCGGGATGGTGCGGCAGCACATGCGCCGGCCCATACGAAATCACGCTGCGCGCCGGAGTCGGTTCCGCATTGGCCACTTCCAGTACGCCGGGATACCAGCGCACTGCGGAGGCACTGAACACTGGCACCTGCGCGGCTGCCGCCAGCTTGTAGATTTCCACAGCATCCTTCAGGGAAGCCGCCACCGGCTTGTCCATGAAGACCGGTTTGCCAGCGGCAATGATCTGCTTCATTTGCTCCAGTCGCGGCCTGCCTTCGAGGCTCAGCAGCATGATGGCATCCACATCTTTGCAGGCCTCCGCCACACTGCCCACGATGCGCACGCCAAACTTGTCGCGCACAGTCGCCGTGAAGCCCTCGATGCGCGTCTTGCTCTCCTCAATGTCGGGGCTCCCGCTAGGGAAGGCCACCACCACCCGTGCACCGGGAATGTGGTTCGGGTTCGCGGGGTCGTTCAGGCGCAGCGTGAACTGCTCTGAATGTGAGGTGTCGAGCCCGATGATGCCGATGCGTAGGTCGTCTGCCATGAGGGTGGTGCTGAGCAGCGCCGCCACACATCCCATGACGAGGATGAGCTGATCTCGGAGACGGCAGGTCGGTCGCATGCTTATAAAATGCAGGCACGGGGCCGAAAGCGCAACTGTTGAGTCGCTTGACCGTCTCGCCCGCCCCGCTAGTTTCGGGCCATGGAAACCGTCAGACTTGGCATCGTTGGGCTTGGAAACATGGGCAAGGCACACCTTGCAAACATTCGCGCAGGCAAAATTCCCGGCCTGCGCGTCACCTCCTTGTGTGAGAGCGTCGGCACCCTGCCGAACCTCATCGAAGGCGAAAAAGCCTTCACCGACGTCAACCTGATGATGCGCAGCGGTCACATCGACGCGATCCTCATCTGCACTCCCCATTTCAGCCACACCACCATCGGCATTGAGGCTCTCAAGGCCGGATTGCATGTGCTCGTGGAAAAGCCCATTTCCGTTCACAAAGCCGACTGCGAGCGCCTCATCGCCGCCCACACGGACAAAAACAAGATCTTCGCCGCCATGTTCAACATGCGCACCAACGCCTGCTTCAAGAAGGTCAAGGACCTCATCGACAGCGGTGAAATCGGCGCCGTCCGTCGCGTACACTGGGAAGTCACCAACTGGTTCCGCACCAATTACTATTACGCCACCGGCGGCTGGCGCGGCACTTGGAAAGGCGAAGGCGGCGGCGTTCTCATGAACCAGTGCCCGCACAATCTCGATCTCTTCCAGTGGCTCTTCGGCATGCCTCAAAAAGTGCGCGGCTTCTGCCAGTTCGGCCGCTTCCATGAGATCGAAGTCGAGGACGATGTCACCGCCGTCATGCAGTATGACAACGGCACCACCGCCACCTTCGTCACCAGCACCGGTGAAGCCCCCGGCATCAACAAGCTCGAAATCTCCGCTGAGCAGGGCCGCCTCACCGTCACCGACGGCACCCGCATCCACTTCCAGCGCAACCGCCAGCCCATGAGCAAGTTCTGCATGGAAGCCGAAGCAGCCTTCGCCATGCCCGAAAGCTGGCACATGGACATCCATGTCGATCAAACCGGTGGCCAGCACATCGAGATCCTGCAAAACTTCACCAACGCCATCCTGAAAGGCGAGAAACTCCTCTCCCCTGCCGCCGAAGGCATCCGCAGCGTCGAACTCGCCAACGCCATCCTCCTCTCCACCTGGCAGGACAAGACCATCGAGCTCCCCATGTCCTCCGCCGACTACGAGCGCATCCTCATCGAAAAAGGCGAGCAATCCACCTTCCAAAAAACCAAAGTCGTCGCCAAAGCCACCTCCGACGACTTCGCCAAAAGCTTCCGCTAATCAGCAACACAGTCACTAACCAAAACGCCGCCCGGGAAACCGCGCGGCGTTTTTTTTGCACTCCGTCATTCGCTATTCGTCCTCCTACTCGAACTCAGCTTGCCCTTCGTAGCTTCAGCGAAGAATGGGTCATCGATTCTATCACTCTCGCCGAAGCCCACCTCTGACGAACCCATTCCTCAACACCATCAGTTGCTCGCAAACGATGCTGAACTGGAACAGTTCTTCAATATTTGAAGGCGGCGCGGAGAGTTCGCGATAAAGACCTTCCCCCATGCGCTTCCTTCTTTCCCTTTTGGCTTTCCAAAGCCTCGCCGCCGCTGATCTCATCACAGAAGGCTGGCATCATCGGGTGTGGGCGGTCTATCCGGTGGAGAAGGTGAAGGCGGATGAGGAGCTGCCCGTCACGCCCATGGCCCCAGCGGTGACGATGAGTGCGGCACGCGGAGAGCGGGAGCCGTTTGTGGCCGTGCTGCGGCCCTTGGTGCCGCTGCGGGAGGTCAGCATTGTTGCGGGTGTTTTGAAGCATGCCGATGGCAGCGTCATCCCGGCGGCAAACATCACGGCTCAGCGGCTGGGCTACGTGTTCATCGACGAGCCAAGCGGCACGCGCATCAAGCAGGCGATGCCTTATCCGGTGGGCGTGGGGCAATTTCCTGATCCTTTGCTGGCGAATCGCGGCGAGGTGCGGCCTGGGCACAATCTTCAGTTTCTCATCACGGTGCAGGTGCCGAGGGATGCGCATCCGGGACGCTATGAGGGCACGGTGAAACTGGTCTTTCGCAAGGAGACTTGGATGAAACCCGATCTCGCGCCGGAAGACACAGTCCGTGTGGTTGTGAATGTGCGGCGCTTCGCTTTGCCGGAGCATTCGCCACTGCTGAACACGAGTTATGCAAATCTGCGCGAGCTTCCTGAAGCACAACGCACGCCGGAGCGTCTGGCGGAAATGCAGCGCGGCTTCATCGAGCATCGGCAGACGCCGGAACCGCTGGTGCCCTCTCCCAGGCTGAAGATCGGCAAGAACGGCGTGCTCACGGTGGATAGCGCCGCGTGGGAGCAAGCGGTGGAGGCGGTCTTTCAAAACGGCGGCACGCATGTGTTTGTGCCTGTGTGGAGTTTTCATCCCGAACCGGCCTTGGCGCAGGGGATGTACTTCCTGCATCACTTCCCGGCGGTGACCAATCAGAAGTGGCTGGGCGCAGTGATCTGCAAGCCGGACAAAACGCTGACGCAAGAGTTCACCACGCTTTTTGGCAGCTACCTCAAGCACATGCATGGCGTGTTGAAGCAGCGCGGGTGGCTGGACCGCGCCTTCATCGCCACGATGGACGAGCCTTACACCTACCACACGGGTGATCGCGCCCAGGACATCCCGGCGAACAACTACGAGGTGGTGCGCAACTACGTGCACTTGGTGCGACAGGTCGCTCCTGGCCTGCGTACCTTCTGCACGGCTGATCCCGTGGAGGGCCTCATCGGCCACATCGACCACTGGTGCCTGCGAAACCTCGATCACGCCGCAGCAGCCAAAGAACGTGCCGAAAAGCACAACGAGATCGTCACTTTTTGCGACAACTACCGAACCTTCATCGACTACCCGGCCATCAGTGCCCGCAGCTTCGGCTGGCTGGCCTGGCAGATCGGTGCCCGCGGCTGGCTGACTTTTGAGACACTCGGCAGCTACCGCACCGCATGGGAGGCTCCGGTGCTGGTATATGCGCAGTTCAATGGAGCAACGGTCTGGGGCATGGGCCAGATGTTTTACCCCGATCCGCTCAGCGGTGCCCCACTGCCCAGCCTGCGCTGGGAGCTCATGCGCGAAGGCTGCGACGACTACGAGTACCTGTGGCTGCTGCGGGAGGCCTTGAAGGCCCGGCCGAATGCCGAAGCCCAGCAAATTCTGGACTCCGCCGCCTCCCACATCGTACGCGGCGGGGGTGATGCTGAAACGATGGCTCAAACTCAGACCCAAAACGCGACGAGCAACTCCACGGCACATGAAATGCGCGGGAAGATCGCGGATTGGATAGAAAAACTCACGCCGTGAGGTCAGCACGGTTCTCCGCAGCGTCGAACTCGCCCACGCCATCCTACTCTCCACCTGGCAGGACAAGACCATCGAGCTACCCCTGTCCTCCGCCGAATACGAGCGCATCCTCATCGAAAAAGGCGAGCAATCCACCTTCCAAAAAAGCAAGGTCGTCGCCAAAGCCACCTCCGACGACTTCGCCAAAAGCTTCCGCTAAAACCTCAGGAAAGACTCACCAAAACAAAACGCCGCCCGAGAAACCGTGCGGCGTTTTTCGTGATCAGTCATTTGTCAGCCCCGCCCCTGATCTCAATACTTACGCGTGATGAGGATATCAAAGAGGTTGTGGTGATGATCGGTCCAGAGAGGCGGATGCTCGATCGGCACGGCCCAGGAGGGCAAGGAGGGCGTTTGGGCGCGGATGAAGGCTGCGTCGCGTGAGATGAGTACGAAGTCGGTGGCGTAGCCGTAGACGTTTTCCGGCGGTGTGTAGGAGATGCGCACGTGCTGCATGCCCAGCTCATCGGCGATACGACCGAGCACGGGTGCGAGGTTCACGGCGCGATTGGTCACATTGGCCACGATGACGCCGTCCGGCTTCAAATGCGTGAGATAGAGATTGAAGGCTTCAATGGTGAGCAGGTGCATGGGCACCGAGTCACCGCTGAAGGCGTCCAGCATCAGCACGTCAAAGTTCTGCGGTGCTTCGTGCTTCAGGGAGAGGCGTGCGTCACCGAGGGAGATCTCGTATTTGCCGCCGCGTGCCTGGAAGTCGGAGACGAAGGTGAACCACTTGAGCGCGAGTTTTTCAGCAGCGGGATTGAGTTCGTAAAAGCGGTAGGTCTGCCCTTTCTCACCATACCCGGCCACGCAGCCCGCGCCCATGCCGACGACGCCGACCCGCGCGTCCGGTTTGTCCTTCACGTGCAGCAGCGCGATGCCGGAGCCGGCCTGCGGTGCGTAGTAGCTGAGCTGATCGCGGCGGTGGTCCGGGCGCATGTCCTGCCGGCCATGGCGGATGGTTCCGCTGATGAAGGAGCGCACCTGCTCATGCGTGTCCGGGTCTTCCTTCTCTGCGACGGACAGCAGGCCGTAAAAGTCTCGGTGGCTGGTGAGGCACACATCGTATTCCAGCTCCCAGCGGGCGATGAAGCCCACGAGGACGAGGCTGACCACCGCCCACACGATGCGCGCCACGGCACGCAGCTGCAGCGCACGCATGCCCACCCAGGCGACGAAGAGGAAGCCCACAAGCAGTGAGAGCGGCCACTCAAAGAAGGTCGTGAAGATGAGCGGAGCCACGAGGCTGACGGCCAGGCCGCCGACTGCGCCACCGGCGGACATGTGCAGGTAGTAGGAGGTGAGGTGCCGCGTGTCGGGCTTCAGCCGTGCGAGCTCGCCATGGCACACCATGCAGATGCCAAACATGGCGCCCACCAGCACGACGATCTCAGTGCTAAAGCCCACGGTGATGGCGTCCACATTGTAAATGGCGGAGGTGCCGAAGAGCAGCACCATCGTGGCGATGGCCCATGCGGAGCGCCAGTACCAGCGCGGATGGTCAAAGCAGATGATGAAGGACAACAGATAGAGGCTGAGCGGGAGGATCCACAGGAAAGGAATGACGGCGACGTCCTGGCAGAGGTGGTTCGTGGTGGCCAGCAGCATCACAGAGGCAAAGGCGGGCAGCAGCAGCCAGAGCAGGCGGCGGCCCCAGGTGGGTGCGGTGGCATGCGTGGCGGCCTGCGGGTGGGGATCTCCTTCCGGGGTGATGACTTCCGGGTGCACGCGATTGGCCCAGGCGCAAAAGCCCATGCACAACGCAAAGACGACGAAGGTCCATGACCAGATGCGCGTCTGCTCCACGTCTGACCATCGTGTCTCGATGAGCACGGGGTATGAAAGCAGGGCGGTGAGGGAGCCGATGTTTGAAAGTGAATACAGGCGCCACGGGCTGCGGCTGGGGAACTGATGCGTGAACCACACCTGCAGCAGCGGGCTGGTGGCGGAAAGCACGAGGTAGGGCAGGCCGACGGTGCGCAGCAGCAGGAGCAGGATGCGCCCGATGGGCTCTTCATTGCCCGCAGGCTGCAGCGCCGCATTGGGTTCGATGGGCAGACAAAGCACCGCCGCCAGCAGCAGAAGGCCGTGCACCACCATCTGCGTGCGCGGTTTGCGCGAGGCCAGGAAGTGCGCGTAGCTGTAGCCGCCAAAGAGCAGCACCTGGAAGAACAGCATGCACGTCGTCCACACCCCGGGACTGCCCCCAAACCACGGCAGGATGAATTTGCTGATGACGGGTTGCACCTGAAAGAGCAGGAAGGCACCGAGGAGACTGACGAGGCAGAAGATGAGATTCATGAAACGTGGCGCTCCATAGTGAGGAGACTTCGCATTACAATCTTTAAGATCTTAACCTCAATAACACTCGCTCTTTTGTGAAAATGAAAACATCACACAGGCAGTGCGTGTGAGTGAGGAGGGCGCGGACGGGATTTGCGATGCCTGGCTCTCCCATACCAATTGCCGGGCGGTTTTCCGCATCCATCGATTGGCAGCGTGCAGGACTTTCCCAGCGAGTGCCGTGCGCCGGCAGCACCGTCACACTTGCTCTCATGGACTCGATCCGTGCCGCCATCCCTCAAGAACTTCCGCTGAGCTGCTGCGCAACCAGGCACAGCATCGGCACACTCATTGCTTGCAACCATTGAATAGATTCTCACGTTCTATCATCTGACACCTCATGCTCTCCCGCCTCACAGCCCTGGTCCTCACCCTTTGCATCGGCCTCCCGATGTGCTGGTGCTGCATCACGGCTCCCCAGCAGGAAGAAGTCGCCAGCTGCTGCGCCAAAAAGCAGCACTCGGCCTCCGAGCATTCTCAGGAGCCAAACTGCCCCTGCGCCAAGCACGAAACCGCGCGCGATGTCGCCTCAACCTTCGTCAACGCCCCGGCCCCCGCCTTAAAGCTGCTGGCTGAACCCGTCTGGCACGCCCTTTCCCCTCTCAGCCTCACCTCAGTAGCTCTGGCCAGTCATGCGCCCAGTCACGACCACGGGCCGCCCTTGCACGCGCCACCGCTCTACTCGCGGCATTGCGCCCTCTTGATTTGAAGCCACGCGCCATGCGTCTGGAAGCCAGACGCTCCGGGCAATGACTCGATTCCGCGCGGCCACCGAATGCGCCGCCACCAAGACCGGCTGCCCGGTCGTCTGGCCTCACCGCCAGTTCAAACGCCACTCCATGGCAAACCGGCATGCGCACGCCTGCGCTGCATGCCGCAAATTCAAAGCAGGCACTTCAAAACACAACACATCCAACACTATGAAAACCATCCTCATGCTCATCGCCGCAGCCTCCGTCGCCACTCTCTCCAGCACCGCTCTTGCCGCCGGCAAGGCCTGTGAAAAGTGCTGCAAGGACAATTGCGCCGCCTGCTGCAAGGAAAAGGGCAAAGCCTGCGGCAAGGACTGCTGCAAAGGCGAATAATCCCCCCGGCCAAAAACCACGCCGTCACCCGGAAACGGGTGGCGGCTTTTTCATAGGTGATGCAGGCACTCTTGCCTGCACCTCGCCGGAGTCAGCCACTTCCTTGAAAGCATCCGCACACTGATCCTAAAAATATGTGTTCCGATAACCTCTCGAAACCCCGCCTTCCCTTTATCTCTCCGCCGCCTGCTTGAGCGCCTTCAATGACGGCGCACCAGTCAGCTTCGCCATCTCCGCTGCCACTATCTCCGCACGCCTTGCCGCCTCCATCCGATCCTTGGCCTTGGCCTGCACCGCAGCATTGTGCGCCTTGCGCAGTTTTTCGGCGACGGGCGAGGTGGGGTTTTTATCCGCTCCCGTAGCCGCCCAGTCTTGGGCAAACGAGTTCACCAGCCTCGCCAGCTCGGCATCATTCTGCTCCAGCTGTTGCATCACCTCATGAATTTCATCCGGCGTGGCCTGGGCGCTGGCGGACGCGCTGCGTGACGCACTCTTGGAAGATGGCCAGAAGATCAATGCCAAAAACCCAACTACCACCACAGCCACCACCCCGATAACCAGCAGGAGCTGTTGCTGCTGCGGCGTCATTCGAACCGCCTGCTTTGGTGGCGGAGCAGCTTTCCGTTTCTCCACCGCCGCCGGCACACCGGGCGCTCGCACACCCGGAGCGCGCGGCACACTCGGTCCCGGTGCACGCACTGCAGGTGCCGCTGCAGCAGGTGCCGGCGCTGCCGCACCCGAGCCTGCACCTAAACGCAAACCTGCACCTAAGCCCGCACCCATGCCTGCTCTCGAGGCTGTTCCCATGCCGATGCCTAGATCGATGGACATGACATCGCCGGGAACCGCTCCAGGCTCGGCAGCCTGCTTCATCGCCATGTTGATGTGCGCACGAAGCTCACCCGCGTCCTGATACCGCTTCTCCGGATCGGGGTCGATGGCTTTGGCGATGATGCTGTCCCACCGCGTCGAGATTTTGGCAAACTCCGTGACCGACCGCCGCGGCTCCCCCGGAATCGTGCCGGTCAGCATCTCATAGAGCACCACACCTGCAGCGTAAATATCCACCCGATGATCCACCACGCTGCCACCACGAATCTCCGGCGCGGCATAATCCGGCGTACCATATGGGTTCTCCTGCTCCGCTTCGTCGGAAACTGGCCGCGCCAGTCCAAAGTCCGCCACCTTCACATGGTCGCTGTCATTGACCATGATGTTGCCCGGCTTGATGTCACGATGAATGATCTGGTGCTCATGCGCAAAGGTCAGCGCTTCACACAGCTGCATGGCCAGGTTCGTCGCTTTCCGCAGTGAAAGACTCCCCTTATGAATGAGATCGTGCAACGAGCGCCCTTCGATCCATTCCATCACCAGATACAAATGCCCTCCCGCCGTGATGCCAAAGTCATACACACCCACAATGTTCGTGTGATTTAGCTTCGCCATCGCTCGCGCCTCGATCTTGAAGCGATCAGTGAATTCCTTTTCGGCACCAAACTCCGGCGGCAAAATCTTCACCGCCACCCGCCGGTCCAAGCTCTCCTGATAGGCCTTGTACACCGCTCCCATTCCGCCGCATGCCGCCAGTTTTTCAAACTGAAACTGCGGCAGGTAGGCGTTCATCGCCTCCAGGCTCGGGACATCAAACGAAGGCAGCTCGCTGGGGGTAGTTTCTTCGGACATTCTTGATCCATAACCTTCTACCGCTTCTGCCGCGAGGAAAATATCTTAACTGCCCGTCCTGTAATGGCAGCTCAACGCACAGGCTCTGCCGACGTCGTAGGTACAGTGCCCCCCCCCGTTGCTCCAGCCACGCTCTCTCTCAAGGCTTTCATGGACGGTGCCGCCTTCAGCTTCGCCAGCTCCGCCGCCACGATTTCCGCACGTTTCGCGGCCTCCTCCTTGCCTGCGGCGGCACGTTCACGGGCCTTCTGCAAAACAAGCTCGCACTGGGCCGAACGCATTTTCTGCGCGGCCATGCTCGCACGGCCTTGAATCGCCTCGCGCTGGGTGTCATAGGCCTTGCGCAGCGTCTTGAGCGTCTCCGGCCAGAGCTGATCCGGCTCATCCAGCGGCTCATGATTCGCAATGTGGGAGATTTCACTGAGCACAAAATCACGCTGCTGCGGCATCAGGCCGGTCAGACTGCGTTGCAGCGCCGGGATGTATTTGTCAGCCAGGCTCTGCATTTCAGAATCAGTGCCTGTTTCCGGGTTGGCCAGCCATTCAGCCGCGAAATCACTGACCATCAGCGCCAGTTCCGCATCACGTTTTTCCAGCTGCTGAATAAACTCCAGCGGAGATTCCGGCACCGGCACAACGGTTGGCATCGCCGCAGGCGCTGGCGTCGGAGCAGGCGCGGGCACAGGCGCCACGGCGACCATCTTTTCGACCTTCGGCGCAGGTTCCGGCGCTTTCATTTCAGGTTCCACAGCGGGCACCACCACCACAGGCTCCACCTTTTTGGTCGGCTCCTTCTCTTTCTCAATCTTGGGCGCCTGCTCAGGCTCATCAGCCTTGGGAGCGGTGGCCACCTTGTCCGTTGTCACAGGGGCCTCCGGTGCAGCCCCACCTTTGAACATCATCCCGCCCACAATGCCGATGACAATCACCGCAGCCCCGATCAGCACCAGATGCAGCGGCTTCAATCCCGCTTTGCCCTGGGGCTCATCCTCCTCCACAGCCACCACCTTCACCGGCTGCGCCCCCTGATTGATCAGCATCGCAATATGCGCACGAAATTCGCCCACATCTTGAAAGCGCTTCGTTGGATCCGCATGCGTCGCCCGGTCAATCAGCTCATCCCATTTCGGAGACAAGGGTGCAAACTCCATCACCGAACGCCGTGGCTGCTGCGGCACTCGTCCTGTCAGCATTTCGTACAACACCACGCCTGCGGCGAAGATGTCCGCCCGCTGGTCCACCGCGCCCTTGCCTAAAATTTCCGGAGCCGCGTAGTCCGGTGTGCCGAAGGGATTCTCCTCCGCTTCACCCGTGATCGGTCTTGCCAGACCAAAGTCCGCCACCTTCACCTGATCATCCTCGCTGATCATGATGTTGCCCGGCTTGATGTCGCGATGAAGGATTTTGTGGTGATGCGCAAAGGCCAGCGCGTCACATAGCTGCATCGCCAGACTCGCGGCTTTCCGCACCGGAATGCTGCCTTTTTGAATGAGCGTGTGCAGTGTCTGCCCTTCCACCCACTCCATCACCAGATACAGGTGCCCCTCCTTGGTGATGCCGAAGTCATACACACCCACGATGTGCGTGTGGTTCAGCTTCGCCATCGCGCGCGCCTCAGATTTGAATCGATCCGCAAAGTCCTCCTGCATGCCAAATTCAGGCGGCAAAATCTTGATCGCCACGGGCCGGTCCAGGCTCACCTGCCGCCCACGGTACACCGCTCCCATGCCACCAAAGGCCGCGAGCTTTTCAAACGCATACTGCGGCAGCAACGCGGCCATCTCCTCGACGCTTGGGACGTCAAACGGGGGTTGATGCTGGGCTGAGGATTCTTGGGACATGAAAAAGGCGGCAGACTGTTACCGATACGCGCCCTGACAGCGAGTAAAATCACCATTACTCACTTTGCCATTTTGCCATCTCAACTGGAGGTTCGCAGCCGCCTTCGCCAGACCGCCGGCCCCTGACCCTGCACAAAAAGAGACTCGGCATGAAAATCGACGGTCCAATGTGCCTGTGTCTGGTACTTTTGTCCTTTTTACCCTCGGCGCAGACACCAGGCACGCTTTTGGCGCAGATTATGCATAGGGACTTCATCGTGCCAAATCCCCCCCGGCATTTCAGTCGCATACCTCCTCACATCCATCGGTATCACCCGCTCCTTCTATGCCACACTCCCCAGTCTCTGAAGAAAAGCTTGTCGGTTTCCCTGCCCGCTGCCTTTCACTGCGCCAAAAGCTGCGTGTCTCAAAGCCCGAACTCGCCCACTGGCTCGGCGTGGGTCGCAGTTACGTCACCGTGTTGGAGAAAGGCCGCCAGGCTCCTTCCAGGCCCGTATTCCAATTGATCGAAAAACTCGAGGCTGCCGCTAATCTCAAACAGCTCGCCATGCACATGCCCCAGCCTGACACGCCCTGCGTGAAAAAATGGGCGTCACTCGTCCAAAACTCGCCCAGCGCCTCGGCGTCTCACGCCAGTACGTGACCAAAATCGAAAATGGCGCCCACGCCTCCCTGCCCGTCATCAAGCTGATCGAGAAACTCGAAGCCGAGATTCAGAACGAATCAGCCGCCGCCGTTGCCTCAGAGCACACAACCGTCAGCGCTACCAGCACACCACCGCTGCCAACACCCGCACCCGTAGCACCCGCTGTGGCACACACTCCAGCCTTCACGATTCCTGCGGCTCAAGCGCCCGTGACCCCGCGCATCGCCCTCCTCCCCGTGCTGACCATCCCTGCTGCGCGTGAACTGGCATCGCCGGCTCAGGCAGCCTTCGCCGCCGCCGAACACTTCGCCTTTAGCGTGAGCGACCCCGATGCCTTCGCCATGCGCCTCGCTGGCGATGCCATGCTGCCCCAGCACCACGATGGCGAACTCGCCATCCTCTATCCCAACAGCCTCCCGCACACCGGCAACCGCGTCGTCGCACGCCTCAGCGACAGCCTCGGCGGCGATGTCCTCTTCCGCGTCTACAGCACCGCAGACCACGGCCACTCCATCGTCCTCTCCAGCCTGAACCCTCTCTATCCGCCAGTCACCCTGAGCACCGAGGAAATCGTCTGGATTTACCCTGTCTCCTCCACGGTGCGCCAGATGATGCAGTAAACTGGCAATTCCGTGCAGTGCGCCGGCGCTTGTATGCGCTTCGCAGATGGGGCATGAAGTGGAGCACCCTCCGCTTCACCGTCCCATGCTGTCCCGACTCCTCGCCCTTTCACTCTGCGCCGCCTCGTTCTCCGCCGCCGCAGATATTCATCTCTCCCCCACCGGCCCCATCTCCACCCCTCAGGCCGCTCGCGATGCCGCACGCACCGCCACCAAGCCCGCCCGCATCATCGTAGCTCCCGGCGTCTACCCTCTTACCGAAACCCTCACCCTCGGCAAAGACGACTCCCAGGTCACTTGGTCCGGCACCAACGCCACCTTCACCGCCGGCAAACCCATCACCGGCTGGCAAAAAACCGACTCCGGCCTCTGGAAGGCCCCCCTTCCCGACAAAGCCTGGAAGTTCGAGCAGCTCTGGATCAATGGTCGCCGCGCCACCCTCGCCCGCTCGCCCAACAAAGGCTACTACCACATCACCGAAGCCGTCGGCGCAGGCGTGTTCCCAGACCTCAAGGAGAACATGAACTTCCACGCCTTCTCCATCGCCAAAGAGCAGTACGACGTCCTCAAATCTATCCCAAAGGCCGAGCGCGACTCCGTTCTCCTCACCGTCACCCACGCCTGGGCCGTCGGCCAGTGCCGCATCAAGGACATGAACGACGAAGTCCTCGCCGTTCGCATCAAAGGCCGCTCCCGCTATCCCTTCGTCGAGTTCGAGCCCGACCAGCGCTGGTGGGTCGAAAACTTCCGCGCCGCCCTCGATGCCCCCCGCGAGTGGTTCCTCGATCAAGCAAAGGGCGAAGTCCTCTACTCGCCCCTCCCCGGCGAAGACATGACCACCGCCGAAGTCATCGCCCCTGTCGCAGACAAATTCCTCTCCATCAAAGGCGCACACGATGTCCGCTTCGAAGGCATCTCCTTTCAATACAGCAATCACCTCTACCCTGCCGACGGCCTGCACGATGGCCAGGCCGCCACCACCAGCGATGGCAGCATCGAAATCGAAGACTCCAGCAACATCCGCTTCACCAGCTGCGAGATCGCTCACACCGGCCTCCACGCCATCTGGTTCAAAAACGGCTGCTTTGATTCCTCCATCACCCACTGCCATCTGCACGACCTCGGCGGCGGCGTCTATGTCGGCGAAATCGCACGCCCCTCCGAAGAGCGCGTCAATCACCACATCACCATCGACGACTGCATCATCCAGCACGGCGGCCGCCTCCACCCCAGCGCCTGCGGCGTCGTCTTCACCCACACCCAGCACTGCGCCGTCACTCAGTGCGACATCGCAGACCTCTACTACACCGGCGTCAGCGCCGGATGGAACTGGGGCTACGGCGACACCGCCTCACGCGAGACACTCGTCGAAAACAATCACATCCACCACCTCGGCTGGGCCTACCTCAGCGACATGGGCGGCTACTACGGCCTAGGCACCTCTCCCGGCACCATCATCCGTGGCAATCATGTGCATCACGTCGCCAGCCATCGCTACGGCGGCTGGGGCCTCTACAACGACGAAGGCAGCGCCGACACCCTCATGGAAAACAACCTCGTGCACGACACCTGGAACGCCGGATTCCATCAGCACTACGGCTACTTCAACACCGTCCGAAACAACATCTTCGCCTTCGGTCACACCGCTCAAATACAAGCCTCCCGCAACGAAGCCCGCCTCCGCTTCCGCTACATGAACAACATCGTCGTCTGGGACCCCGCATCACCCCTCCTCGACGGCGGCGAATGGAACTGGAAATTCTTCGACAAACCCGAACGCGGCGATCCCAAAGACAGCCTCGTCTTCCGCAAAAATCTCTACTGGCCCACCGACGGCAAAGTCCCCGCCACCCTCACCAAAACAAACTTCACTTGGGACGAATGGCGCAAGATGGGCCGCGACAAAGACAGCCTCTTTGCCGATCCCCTCTTTGAAGACCTCGCCGCACGCGACTTCCGCCTCAAGCCCAACTCCCCCGCCGCAAAAATCGGCTTCAAGCCCTGGGACCTCACCCTCGCAGGCGTGCGCAAAACCGACACCGCATGGCGCACCCTCGCCGCAAAGGGCCACGACTACCCCGCCTGGGACACCGACGCCAAACCCTGGCCCGCACCCAATTACCAAATCAATCAAGACTTCGAGCACGCTGGCCTCGGCACCCTCGGCATTCGCGGTGCCAAATACACCCACGAAAACAAAGGCGAATCCATTGCCGTCACCGAAGAAATCTCCTCCCCCTTCACCCCCGGCTCCAAGCGCTCCCTCAAAGTCCAGGACGCCCCCGACCTCAAGCACAGCTACGATCCCATCCTCGACATCTACCCCACCACCTGGGACACCGCCGGCACCTTCCACGCCGAGTTCGACGTCATGGCCCAGCCCGGTGCCGATTGGTTCTTCGAGATCCGCGGCAAAAACCTCGACTTCGGCAACGGCCCCTACCTCCGCTGGCAAAAAGGCCAGCTCTCCGCCAGCACCGACGGCAAAGTCCAGCTAACAACAATTCCCGCCGGCGAATGGTTCCACGTCTCCCTCACCGCCACCACCGCCTCCGGCAAATGGTCCCTCGACATCACCCGTCAGGACGGCACCAAACACTCCTTCCCCGACCTCAAGTGCAAGCCCGCCTGGACCAACGCCGGCTACCTCCTCTTCAGCGCCCTCGGCACCACCAAAACCGCCTTCTTCATCGACAACCTGAAACTCGAGCAGCTTAAGTAACAACGCAGTTTCCACATCAAGGAGCACCACGTCCTGCGAGGCACGCGCCGTCGTGAGATGTACGTGACAACTGCACGGTCGTAGGATGGGTGTGGCGACAGCCCGCCCGTCCACCAGCGCATGGCAGCGCCCATGACGCGCAGCCACCCAGAGTCAGGTCGTCTGGCACAGCAGCTTTTTCATAATAAGAGGCCCCTAGCCCGCCAAACACACCCAACCCAAGTGAAAAGCAGTCCGCTATTCGGAAACAAGTCCGATAAAGCAGCTTCCGAAAACACACTCTTCAGTCGAGGCATCACACCCTCCGTTCGGCTCGCGAAAACTTCCCGCTAAGCTCTGAACCGCGTAGCGGTGACATAACCGTAGCCGTGGGTGCCAACCCAAGGTTCACACATCCACGATCATTTTAATCGCGTGGAACCGCGTAGCGGTGACACAAACCGCTCTTCGGCCCAAGTCACAGCGATGACAAAAGCAATCACCATGCCGCGCCCCGCCCACACACCACTCATTCCCGGCATTTCATTTCCAAGCTTCTGAAATTCGAAAGGATGCGGGTTCAGCGCCGCTCTTTGTTTGGACATCACTCTGATGACTTCCGTTGGAGAGACACCCGCAATGACCCACCCCCTCCCCAACCACCCGCCTCGGCCTCACCGAACTTCTTTCCCCGGCGGCACTCACCATGGGCTCATCGTTGGCCACATCGAATCCTACCACAAGATAACATGAGCGAAAACACCTACTGG
>JAPLUN010000029.1 GCA_026397715.1 Verrucomicrobiota bacterium | reverse complement strand
CTGGCATAAGCCAAAGGCGGTGGAGATGGCGTACCAGGCGCTGTTTCAAAGTGCGAAGAAGGCGGGCAAGGAACAGGGGCGCAAACAGGAGCCTGACTACGGTGAGACGCCCTACACGACGGCGTACCTGGGCTGGGGTATTCTGCAGGCGAAGGATGCGATTGTGAATTTCCCGCCCAAAAGCTTCCTGAAGGACAACGCCAAGATGCTGCGCACGCCTCTGGAGATCGAGAAGAGCGACAGGATCAGCGACCGCCTGTTCCGGCTGCAATGGTGGGTGACAAGCTGGTGGCGCATGCCGCCGCTGCGCGCGTTTCCGAAGTAGTGCCGGGGTGCCAAACAAGGACGACGCTTTCTTCTCAATTCCCCCCCTTCTCCACTCAACGCAAACCACTGATAATTCCGTCACATGATTGCCAAACTGAAACATTCGACTCCCCACAGGCTGACCTATGCGGCCGCGACTTTGCTGGCCGTTCTGGGCCTGGGCAGTTGCACGGTCATCAATGGAGGCCTGTCCAGCCTCACGCATAAACCCTGGCGGATGGAGTCGCCGATGATACGCGTGACTGACCAGGAGGACGCTAAGGGAAACGAGACCGGGAACAAGCAGATCGCGCAACTGGGCATCGTGGAATTTGACGACCAGGGGCAGCTGTGGCGTGACAACTACCAGTGCAGGAATGCCACAACGCCGGGCAGGTCTCAGTTGAAGGTCGTGCTGGAGGCTCTGCAAGAGCGGGCAAAGAAAGGGCCGGTGCAGCTGATCATCTTTGCGCATGGCTGGAACAACAACTCCAGCGATTTGAATCAGGGGAATCTGAGAAGCTTCCGGACGGTGCTCAAGAGTGTGGCTGGCACGCACCCCAATCCATTTGGGGTCTTTCTGAGCTGGCGGGGCAAGGCGATGTCTTTTGCGACAGGAGTCGATATCTACAATCGCGAGGCTTCGGCGGTAAAAATCGGGCAGGCGGAGGCGACGGCGGCCATCCAGGCGCTGTGCTCGGCGGCGAAGTACAAGCAGCCTGAGAGCCGCGTGCTGGCGGTGGGGCATTCGCTGGGAGCGGTGATCATGCTGCGTGCGCTGGCACAGCCGCTGGCGAGCCAGATCGCCCAGGCCTCGATCGACAAATCCGCGGCCCGTAAAATGAGCCCGATGGTGGACACGGTGGTGATGGTTAATGCGGCGGACACCGCCGTGCTGGCCTCACAAATGGTGCGGGTGATGCAGGATTATCAGGTGAAGTTCAAGCGTGGAGGCAGGGATGCGCCGCTGCTGGTGAGCTTCACCTCCGAAGGAGACTGGGCCACGGGCTGGGTGTACTCAACGGCCACGATGATCGGCCGCTATCTGCTGGGCTCTTTCATGACTTCCAATGCGGGGGCCACTTCCAGCCGAGTGCAGGAGCATGCCACCGTGACCTCCGTAGGCTGGCATGGTGCGATCCGCAGCCACACTCTGAAAGAGCCCGGAGTGGACGCGCCGAGGCTTCCTGTGTCAGACGAGGTGCGAACGGGCAAGCAGCAGGCGCTGAGCAAGCCTGAGCAATTGAGCCTGCGTGCGAAGTACCTGATGAGTCAAAATTTCAAACCTGCGCAGCCGGGGCAGAAGAACCTGGTTGTATGGCTGGATCCCACGCTGAAGTACGGCGAGCCGAGCACCGGGCCGCTGATCGCCCACGATCTGGTACACCAGGACCATCACAGCAACGACACGCCGTACTGGATATTCCAAGTGCCCAAGTATGTGGTGCGCGATCACACGGACGTGTGGAACTCCAACTTTGTGGGGCTGGTGACGGCGATCCACAACGCGAGCCGTGAACCCAAGCCCAAGGGCACCGTGGCCACGCCGCTGCCTCGTGCGCCGAAGGAGCTGCCACCCATCCAAATGGGGATCATGTCCGCCTCACCCAGACTGTAATCTCAATTCATGAACTTTTCATTTTCCACCCAGACAGGCTGGCTGATCGCGATGGTGTTTGCGACGGGGCTTATGCTTTTTCTTTCGAGCTGTGGCTGCTGCGGCCGTGGGAGCAGCCACGCGCAGGCCGCGCCCTGCCGGTGCTGCTTTGAAGAGCGTGCTCTGCAGGGGGTGCGGCGTACGTACCCGGTGAACATCCTTGCGGGGAAGGGCCGGGTGGTGCTGCTGCTGCATGAGGTCAACGGCCAGAGCCCCGGCACCCTGTGGCTAGCGAAGGAGCTGGGGGATGCGGGCTGCAAGGTGTACGTGCCCCGGTTTTTCGGCGGCTATGGGAGCAATCATGGAGTGATCTACACTCTGAAACTGCTCGGCAGCCCTGACTGGAATCTTTTCAGCGCCACGGACTCGGGTGCGATCCGTGGAGAGGTGAACGCGCTGACGGAAGCCATCGCAAAAGAAAACCCTGGGCGGAAAATCACGGTGATAGGCAACTGCATGACGGGCAGCCTGCCACTGGAACTGCTGCAAAACGAGTCGGTGGACACCGCCATCGTGTGCCAGCCTGCCCTGCCTTTTTTGACGTGTACAAACGCACGCAAAACCTCCTATGGCCTGCCGCGTGAAGTGGTGGACCGGTCTTTGAAGATCCTGGCAGACAATCCGCACAAACGTTTGATCCATTTCAATTACCTGGGGGATACGGTGGGCATCATCGAGCGCAGCCAGTACCTCGCCGGGCGGACGCACCCAGGCAAGGCAGCGGCACGCCATGAGCTGTACATCGGCGTGGGTCCGGCTACAGGTGGTTATTACGGTTCTCCAGGTGCGAAGGCCCTGCCGGCGGGGGCGCAGCCTTTATACACCGAGAAAGTCAAAAACACCCTGACCTCCAGAGCTCACTCAACGATCACAGGCGCCGCGGGCAAGGACTTGGAGATCTACCGGCAGCGGCTCTTTGAGGTGCTGGGTTTGAAGAGAGCTGGATGAAGGGTGCGTTGGTGAGGGGCGCGTGACGAAAACGTTTTACTTGGAGTGTTTCACAGCGGGCGGTGAAGGGCGATGTCTGGTGACAAGGTCGTTACTATTCACAGTGTTTCCGTGTGTTTGGCGGGAGTGAATGAGTGGCGGCGGAAACCTGACTTCTCCCCTTCCCTTCTTTGCCTTCTATGAAAACGAAACTTCGTATCAAGACGCTGTTCATGTCAGATGTGCATCTGGGCATGGCGGACTCGAAGGCGGTGCAGGCGGCGCATCTGATCCGGCACTGCAAGTGCGAGAAGCTGGTTCTGAACGGGGACATCATTGATGCGTGGGCGCTGAGCGGTTCTGGGCGCTGGACGCAGGAGCACACGCACTTTGTGCGGACGGTGCTGAAGAAAATGGAGAAGGAGGACACGGAGGTGATCTACCTGCGAGGGAACCATGATGACATCTTGGAGAAGTTTCTGCCCTTCAAGCTGGCGGGTCTGTCGCTGGTGGAGGAGCACATCCATGAGTCGCCGCATGGGCGCTACCTCGTGGTGCACGGGGATGGGTTTGACCATGTGACGACGAACCATGTGTGGCTGGCGAAGGTGGGGGCGGTGGGCTATGAGCTGCTGCTGCGCCTGAACCGGATGTACAACGCGTGGCTGCGCTGGCGGAACAAGGAGGCCTTCTCTCTGAGCCGCTGGGTGAAGATGAAGGTGAAGGGCGCGGTGAGCTTTGTGGGGCGCTACGAGGAGCAGCTGCAGAAGCTGGCGAAGTGGAAGGGCTGCCACGGGATCATCTGCGGGCACATCCACACGCCTGCGGACAAGATGATCGAGGATGTGCACTACCTGAACTCGGGCGACTGGGTGGAGAGCATGACGGTGGTGGTGGAGCATCTGGACCGGACGTTTGAGGTGCTGAGTTATCATGATTTCTGCCGTCTGACAGGACGTGAGCCGAAGGGGACGGATCTGAGCATGGATGTGAGCGGCATCAGCAATCGGCCGCTGGGGCTGCCTGCGCCCGTGGTGGCATCTGAGGCGGGTGAGGAGGAGGAAGCGGAGGAGTTGGTGGGGGTGTAGGGCTGGATACTCGATGCTCGATGCTGGATGGCGGATGGGGAGAGGCGGCGTTTGTTTCTCTCTGTGCGGCTGCGATCAGCTGCTGCTTTCGAGGGTTTGCTGGTATGCGTGAGTCACCGAGGACGGCGAAAGCGGTAGCTGCGTTCGTGCCTCACTGCGCGACCGCAGTCCATATGGGTGAAGGGACTGCTGCAGCGTTTTTCGGAAATGTGGTTTTAAAGGGACCTTGATTTTATGAGCAAAGGTTTGCTGGATTTAGCGGTATTGGTTGGGATAGCTTCCGATAGAGTCAGTAAGTTCGCATGCTTATAATTTGATAGGCCGCGAGCCTATCTTCACGTTTCGAGTTAGATAGCTTGGCTGGTTTTCAGAGGTGTTCCACACAGGCTAGGACATATACCGATGTAACTTGGCTTTACTTTAAA
>JAPLUN010000159.1 GCA_026397715.1 Verrucomicrobiota bacterium | reverse complement strand
CGCGATTCACGACCTGGCGTTCGTCAGAGCCAATGCCTATGGCTCGCAGCGACTCTTCTACGAATTCGGCGGATACATCCTCGTGTCCCACGTATTGCATCTCTCCAGCTCTTGTCGGGTGTTCCTGCCGGCCGCGAGGGTGCATTTTTCCAAAATCGTGAAACAAGGCGGCAGCGTTCATGAGTGCCCGCATTTCCTTGGATGTACCCCGCTCCAACATGAGCTGGTTCACATTGCGAACAACCTCCACCGTGTGATCCAGCAGGTTGAGACTGTGGTGGCGGTTCTTCTGATCCATGCGGATACCCAGAGTCTCGCTCATCATCGGCACTGGGAACACACTTCGATACAGACCAGAATCTAGAAAGAGCCTCACCGCTGATGCAGGAGCTTGCCCAGACAGCATGCCCATGAACTCAGGCCCGGAACGTTCGCGTGAAACCTTCTGCCGAAATGCCTGCAAAGCCTCCGGGTCACGCAAAGCCGCCTCTGCCTCGGGATCAATTCGCGAGCCAGGAAAGCGTGCGTGAAACCGCAATAACCGCATCATCCTCAATGGATCATCGAGAAAGGTTTGCATTGGTTCGGTTGGAGTCCGCAGCAACATCGCCGACAAATCAGCCAGTCCGCCGACATGATCTTCGACCTGACTCGTGTCGATGTTATAAAACAAGGCGTTGATAGTCAGGTCTCGCCGACGGGCGTCCTCTTCGGGGGTGCCCATTTGGATGGTGGGCACTCGGCTCTCTGCATAGGTTTCTGAACGCAGATTCACAAAATCCACCTCCATATCCAAGATTCGCGCCTTGGCTGTTTCGAGGTGCTTGGACTTCTCAGGGTTCGCTTCCACGATTTGCCCCTCCAAGCCGAGGCAGTGCAGAAACTCGCCGCCGGTCATAGCCGAAAGAGTGATGTCGATGTCCTTTGACTCGGCCCCGAGCAGCTTGTCACGCACCCAGCCACCTGCGACACGCATTTCGATGTGGCTCAAGCCAGCGGCATCGCGTTGGCATTTCAAGAAGTGAAATAATTCAGATTCCTCTGCGGACAGAGGCAGGTCATTGTTACGGATAGTCATGTGTGTGGGCCTGATTCAGGTTGCTTGAGCAGTTGCGGACGAACCCTCCGCGTTGCGCGAGTTTAAAAACTTTAGGAAGAGCAAGTCCAGTGCTCCCATGTTCCAGGTTTTGTCTTGATCGGCTTGAGTAGATCCAAGAAACACGGCAAAGCACTCACCTCCTTCTGCCTTTTCGTGAGGTCCGTAGTACGACTCTTTGTTCACGTTGAGCCGCAGGGATGTATCCCTGATGAGATTCACCTCTGAATAGCCAGCCTCGTAGCCGCACACGACGACCATCATTTCGGGATCGCAAGTTTGAAGATGAGCGATCAATTGGCCAACGGTGATCGCTTCGGAGCCCGATTGTGGAATGAATCCACATCTTGTGGTTTCGCTGAATGGATAACGCTGAGTGTTGTGAGCTGCCCCAAGGAAAACGGCGGTACAATCGCCTTCACCTGCCAGATTGTGGGGACCGTAAAACTCCTTGCTATTGGCATTCAGTTTCAACCGAATCACTCCATGCTCGTTGAGCCAGCAATAGCCTCGCTCATAGCCAGAGGTGACCACCGGAAGATGGGCGGCATAACCGGTAAGTTCGTTGATGATTTGTTCGACGTTCATGGTGAAAAATAATTAAAATTTGATAAACAATGCGCTGGTGTCTGGCAATTGAAATCACGGGGCATTCAGCGCCTTTAGTTCACTTTCGCTTCGGCGATGGCCTGCAGTTGAATGGCTTTTCCAGGTTCCGGGTGGTGCCTCGACCAGAGGCTTAGCAACGGTTCAGTTTCAGAATCGCTGGCACGTGACTTTGGTTGAGTTGCTCCCTGGGAAATTTTGTTCAATGTCCCTCATTTGGCCAAGGCTCGGACCGGCCTTGGCTGAGAGCAGAGCGATTGGACTGAACTCGAGATTCGTGCTGTTGCATGGCTGAGTAATCGGAAGACGAGGAGCTGCTTTCGTAACC
>JAPLUN010000516.1 GCA_026397715.1 Verrucomicrobiota bacterium | reverse complement strand
GAACCTTAGTGACGTAGCGCGGAATGAAACTCATGGTCTCGCGAGAGCGGCTGGTGTGCGAATGGAGCGACACAGCAGTGCCAAGATGCCCGGGCAGGGGCTGTCGAGATGCGTGATAGAGAAAGGAACGGGTCATGCAGTCTCCTGATTGGCCGCCGGCTCGGGGACTGCTACGAGCGTAAGGCGTAGCCAGGCTTTGGGATGGTATTCGATGTGAAATGGGAGTTCCAAATGACCAGAGTTGCGGCAGGTGAAGTGGAAGCGGTGCCGGCTCTTGCCCTGGACGGTAGCGGTCAAAACAATTTTGTCTGAAATGTTTTGGCGGGTCGATGAGAAGCTCAGGGTGCGGTCGCCGTATTGGTAGGTGGTATTGAGCGAGGGGTTAGGCCCGAAGGCGGCCTTCACGAGAACACTCAAAAAGCTCTGACATGGGGTGGCGGGACGAGAACCCTTCAAGCAGGATGTAGAGCAAATCCTGGAGAGGGCACCTCGCATGAGTTGCCGGAGGCCCGCAATGGAGGATAGCGAAGCATCTCGAGGAAGGGGCGCTTCGTATGTTTTGGAGAAACTGGTTTGCCCGTCAGATATCTCGCCCTCTACCGCACAGCAATACTGCGGCTTAAGTTGAGAATCCTGGACAAGAGCAAGGGTTGCTGAAGAAGGTGCACCTTCTGGAGTATTGGATACGAATCCGAAATAACGGCTGGATAAGCTCTGGGCCTGGGATTCCAGGAGTTCTTCTTCAAAGTAGCCAATCTGATGGATACCTTGAGTTCGTTCCGGGAGGCTGGCCCCACCAAATTCGAACGAGGTGCAGGCCTGGCCATTTTTAGTTTGAACGCGGAGCCGTGCTGAACCATATCCAACTTCTTTGCGGGAAAAGACGGTTATACCGAAGGGAGCGATGGTTGCATCAATCCGGTAACGGGTTGAGATTTCGATTGGGCTGGCAGCAACGGCCACTTGGGGGCGCGTGAAGGCGATGGGAAGAAGGAAGAAATCCCGCCGACAAAGAGTCTGAGCCACGAACCGAGTTTGACCTCAGTTTTTTACAGATGAATTTGCAGTGGATGAAAAAGCTGTGAATCTAAAACAAAAAGCCAAAGAAATGTTTTATTCTTCGTCTTCTTCGTCTTGTGGCGTAAAGAAGACTGGGTCTTTGCCGTCAGCTTCAAGACGCATATCGAGGGCGATGCCAACCGAGGTTGCCTCGTCGCGATTGAGACCACCAGCTTCCTTTTCGATGCGAGTGTAGAGGCTACGTACGCGGCTAGCCGAGATATCAGAGGGCACGGCCATCGCATAGGCAAAAATGGCATCTTTGCGGACTTCGTCATCCATCATCAGATCCCGTAGTCTTCCGATGGCGGTGACGTCACCACAGACACCAGCACCGCGGATCGCCTGACGACGGACTGCAAGATCAGAATCATCGAGGAATGAACCAAAGCGAGTGTTGTAGGAGGCTTCTCTCGAACGCCACATGGCATGCACGGCGTCTGCCCGGGATTCGGGATTGGCAAGAAATTCCTCGATGTAGCTTCGCATTGCGGCAGGAGCTATGCTGTTCGGCAGAAGCGTAATAAGACTGGCAGCACGAATTGGGGCGGGGTTGGCTGCATCGTTCAAAACGGACTCGTCAACAACACGAACTTCTTCGATCTGGTTCAGTCTGGCCAAAGCGCGAAAAGCAGC
>JAPLUN010000053.1 GCA_026397715.1 Verrucomicrobiota bacterium | reverse complement strand
TTGGCCGGGGTGGATGGACCGTGGACGCTGCCGTAGCAGACCCAGAGGTACCAAGGCTTTGCTGCATCGCGGTTTTTGCCACGAATGTAGTCGAGTGACCACTGCGTGTAGTTGTCGGCAGGATAGCCTTCGATGGTCTGCTCCTTGCCATCGACGCTAATGATTTGAGTTTCGTAGTAGGCGCCGGCGTTTTCGGGATGAAGGGGGCGGTTCCAGACGATCTGATGATCCCAGTCACGGCCCCAGCCGGTGTCCGTGCCGGTGTGCCATTTGCCGATCTGCGCGGTGTGATAGCCTTGTTTGCGCATTTCTGCGGGGATGAAGGGGCACTGCTTGGGATCGTAGGTGCTGCCGGGGTATTTGCCCTCCATGGACATGGACTCGATGCCGTGTGGAAAACGGCCGGTGAGCATGGTGGCGCGCGAAGGCATGCACCATGAACCGAGATAGGCGGCATGGAAGCGCACGCCTTCTTTCGCCAGCGCATCAATGTTGGGTGTCTTTACCCAGGGCCAGGAGCCGGGGTAGCAGCCCACGGTTTTTGTGGACTGATCGTCGGCGTAAATGAAGAGGATGTTGGGGCGTTTCGCCTCCGCCGCGAAAACGTGAAACGCGAAGGTGCAGAGCAGGAGGGTGACAAAGGCTTTCATGGTGCGCGATAAACGTCACACACCATGGCTTTGTAGCCGCAAAGCTTTCGAATTTGATCAGGCGGCTGTCCCTTGCGATGGAGGCGGCAGCTTGGCTGCAGGCGGGCGAGCCACTGCCGTGGGTGGCTTCATCATGGGCGGTGCCGGTGGTTTCGCGATGGGTTTCGAAATCGGTGCCGATGGCGGCTTGGCGAGAGGTTTGGTCGCGCCAGTAAAGGGCGGAGGAGGCGGAGACTTGCCAGCCGGCACTGCAGTCGGCTTGAGCTCTGAAACGACTGGCGGCATAACTGGAGGGTTAGAAGCCTGTACTGTCGGTGGGATGGTCCCCAGCCCTACCGGAGGCGTAGCAACGGGAATGACCGGTGGTTTGACCACGGGCAAGGCCGACGGCCGAATGATGGACGAGAGCACGGAAGACTGCGGTGGCCCGGGCTGCGCCTGCTTGGGCGCATGCATCTTTTGAATCATGTCCCAGAGCCTGAGCTCACGCAGCAGCGGGTGAGAGCGCAAGGCTGCGAGAACGTTGTCCTTCGTCGCAGGAGGTTCGGTGACGAACTGATCGTAGGAGCCTTCGCGCTGGGCGGCGAGCATGCTTCCGAGCGCGGCCAAGATGGCAGCTTCAGCCGCAGGAATGTGATGGAAGGTGTTTTTCGCCTTGAAAGCGTTGAGCAGTTCCATGGTGAGCTGGCCGGAAACTGGAGCGATGTCATTGCGCAGAAGCAATGTGTCGCCCGCGGCTTCTTTGATGCGCTCCAGAACGGCGATGAAGCTGCCGCGCATGGAATCGCTGGTGACAATGCGCACCCGGCTGCCGCCCCATTCGAACCAGCGGTCGGAGCCGTCGAAATTGTCGTAGGTCTTGCGAATGTCGCCTTCGCTGATCGTGACTGGCGGAGCCACCATGAGTTCGATCAGATCGCGTGTCCGCTCACCAAGATCGATGGCGCTGGGTGAAACGGTTTCCGCCTTGGCGGCCGTCACGGCCTGCTGGAGCAGTGCGTCCACTTTGTCCGCGAGGCTTGTCTTGGAGACTGCGAGGACGGCGGCAGGGGGAGGCAGTGACGTCGGCTGAGCCGCTGTCGGCACTGGTATGGCTGCGACTGCGGGGGGCTCTTTTGGGGCCTCGATCACAGCAGCGGCCACCGGGATCACTGGGGCAACGACTGGCAGCGAAGGCACCGGAGGGAGCGCTGGCTGCGCAGCAACTACGGCAACGATTTCGGGTGGCAGTGCCGACTGCGTGGTGCGCGTGGCATAGACTTCGGCGGCTGCGGCCAGGAGATGACGAGGGAAAATAGCGCCGCCGGCGGTGAGCCGGGCCACGTCTTCCTCCAGCAGCGGATGAATGGCTGAGGTGATGCCGTCTTTTTGACGCTGCTCCATGAGCGCGGGAGTTTCGAGACGGCAATTGAGCAGGAGGCGCTTCTGCTCATTGGCGATCGGCAGCATGTCGACAACTGGCAGACGGAAGCCCAAAGGAGCATTCGAATCGGGCACGCCGACGCGCCCGCGAAGGGCCTGAGAGAGTGCAGCGTCCCATGCGGTAAAACGTTCCACCACGAGACCGATCAGCACGACCCAGTTTTCGCTTTGATCGATCAGTGCAAAGAGAAGCCTCTGCATTTCATCAAGCTGGGGCTGGGTGACGACGAGGTCGAGCTGGTCGAGGACCAAGACCACGGGCGAGCCCGCCTGTGAGGCCAGTTTGCCAAAAAGCTGGATGACGACAGCCATCTCCGAGCGCGCCAGCGGCTCTGGAACACCGAGGTATTTCAGCTCGTTTTCTGTAAGGTAGGCAGCGCCTGAAAGCCACTGGGCCGCGAGATGCTCCTTGTCATCGCGCAACACATTGAGCAGGCAGCGCAGGACGCTGCGAGGAACCATCGGATGTTCGGCTTCCAGAAGCTGCACCGCCTGATGGATCATCTCCTTGCGGGTCTCGAGGCTGATCCCCGCCCAGGCTTCGTGCAATTCAGGAAAGGTGAAATCCTGCTCCACCACCGGTTTGAGAAGCGCATAGGCGAGCAAACGCAGCTGGCTATAAGGCGCCTCTTTGCCGTCCTTGCTGCGGGCTGGATGACGCAGACTGCCGACGAACCGAGTGAGGATGAAATTTTCCAACGCCTCCGGCTGCAGCGGCGGATTGGGCGCATAGGCATAAAAAATACTGTCTGCACACTCACGCCGAAGGCGCGCAAAGAGATGTGACTTGCCCGAGCCGCCGGCACCGCGCACAAAACGAACCTGGCTGCGGTGCTGAGCCCGCACCTGATCCACCGCGATGCGCAATGCGCCAAACGGGACGGAGTGAATGTAGGGCACGTCCAGAAAGGAGGCTGCATTCCACAGATCATTCTCGCCCACACTGGTGGACATGAATGGATTCAGGTCAGCATAGGAGGGCATGGTCTGGGGAGTGAGTTTAGGATTCAGAAAAAAAGTGGAGCTGGATCAGGAAATCCAGCACCAGGAGTAACCGGGCGGGCCGAGGGACATTGGAACAAGCAAGGCACGTTCATGATCCGGGAGGTCTTGCGGCCTTTCGCAAGGTTCTAGCAGGAGGTGCCCATTGATGTAAAGCGTCTCAATCAAATTTCGTAAAAGCTGACTATCAGCCACCCCTCCACGTTCTGCCGCCCAGGCCTGATAGCGGGCGAAGGTCTGGGGGATGGGGATCATGACCGAGGAGGAGCGGATGCGGTCAAGATCATACCAAACGCGCAGATCAGCCTCTTCCGGAGCGCAGATAGTTGCGACAGGTGGTGCAGGCGGCGCCGCGTCCAGCCATGCGATCAGTTCATCCAGACTGGCAGGTGGCGTGCGGACGGTGTTCACCGTCTGGAGGACTTTCTGCAAGGAACGCCTCAGCGTGGCATCGAGCAGTTCGGAAGGCTGCGGTTTGTGCGCATATACCAGCGGTTTGGCCCCCGGAAGGACGAATGCAGCGCCTGCGGCGACGAGACGGTCCAGCGCTGTCTCAAAGCAAGGCTGCAGTCCGGCCGGAAGTTTGGCTTTCAACTTCATGGCCTGCTGCTCTTTTTTGGAAGCATGCACCCAGTGTTTCAAGAACGCTGCGGTGGCAGTTTCCAGGCTTTGGGACGTAAAGAGCGGCAGTGGCTTGCTGCGAGTGCCTGCGGCAATGCTGTTCAATGCGCCCGAGGCTGACAATGCTTCCAAGACTGCGGACACGGCTTTGGGAGTGGCTGCCCGCCCGACCACTGGCTTCACGAGCTTGGCGACCTCCGCTGCTTTCAGCGGGAGTTCGCAGCGGCTCAAGGCCTCCTGGATGGCGTGTTCGAGTTTCATGGCAGTTCAGCGGTGGATGGCGTCCACCTGGCGGTTCAACCAGTGTGTCACATCTTTCACCACCTCCTCATGCTGCACATCATGGAGCAGCAGATGGTAGGAACGCGTGTACCAGAGCAGTTTTTTATCCCGGCTGCGAATCTGGGCAAACAGGGCCTGGATCTGATCTGCGGAAGACAGTACATCATTCGGCGATGCGACGAAGAGCACCGGCATTTTCAAACGATGGGCGGATTCAGTGTTTGTATCGAGCATGCCGCCAATAGTTGAGAGCAGGCGCAACGAGAAGGCGCTGACATGGTGGGGCGTGACCGCCATCTGACCGCCATGCGTAGAGTTCGAAGTGACTTTGATCTTCGATTCATCCACGCCTGCCAGTTCGCCGAGTGTGTATCGTGAGCGTGGAGTGAGCTTGGCTGCTGTGTCGAGCAGGAAGCGTTTGAAACCGCTCAAAGTCGTGCGCAGCCCGGCCACAGGAGATGCGAGTATAATCCCATCGGGATCAGACCAATTTCCGAGCAGATCCGCCGCTGTGTGCAGGGCGATGAGGCTGCCCAGGCTCTCACCATACCAAAAGACCGGCGTCTTGGGATGCCTGCGCTTTACGAGCGCGTGAAACGTCGCCAGATCACGCTGCCAGGCACTCGCTTTTGAGATGTCGCCACGCTCCGCCACCACGGGATCATTCCCCTGCCCGCGTAAATCGTACGCATAGACTGCGTAACCCTGCAGTGGCAGTTGTTCGCCCAGATACCAGAAATCTGACTTTGCGCCGCTCAAGCCGTGAATGGTGATCACCACTCCGCGCGGTGTGACGCCTGCAGGCACCGGCCACGATTTCCATGGCATGGTTTTGCCATCGTAGCTCACCCAGTCCTCAGCGCAGAGCACACCGCGACCTGCGGCTATTTTTTTTACCGAGGCACACCCGGACAAGACGGTGATCACCGTCAGTACAAGCAGGCACTGGAGGAGTGTGGTGTTCATCGCTTAATCAAGAACGGCCAGGACTGACTCCACGAATTTCACCTGCACCCGCACTCGGGTATCGAAATCAAACTCCGAAGGCGATTCAAACGTCAGCGTCACGGGACAGCCGCGCACGTGCAGCTCAATGGCTTCTGGCATTCCGGGCAGGTTCGTGGGCAGTGTGCGGCGGCGGATCACACCACGGTTTGCGCGCTGACCATCGATGTTTTTTCGCGGATCAGGTGCTATGACGCGTGCGCAGCGCTCGATGATTTCATGACCCACCGTTTGTCGTGCGTGGTTGAGTTCATAGAGGTAGATCCCCTGTGCGTCGTAGTCCTCGTGAAGACAGAGACCAAAGCGCATCGCGCGACCAGTGATCCACTGCTGCCATGGGCCGCAGATCTCATCTGCTGCATCGTGAAAGCGACGATTGATGTCCAAACCGCGATGATCCGCCCGAGTATTGAGCGTGAGACCCACCGGATTGAGACAAGGGGCGATCAAGAAAGATCCGCGTTTCAATTCGTTCACGTGCTTCTCGGCCCAGGTGAGCAGGCCCCAGGCTGAACCTGCTTCATCGCCGTGCACTCCGGTGGAGAGATAGACTGCGGGTTCACCGGCCAGTGCTGAGGCAGATTCGAGCACGATCACAGGCATATCACCCACCTTGCACAAAATTTTGACCCGGCAGCCAGCGGTGCGCGCGAGCACGCGCCAGCGCTGGATGAGATGCTGTGCGTCATGCGCACGATGGTTGGGGAGCAACTTCACTCCTTGAGAATGGCTGATCCTGCTCATTCGTCATTCTGAATTCGTCATTCACGCCTTTTTCTTCTTCCCCTTTCCTTGCTTCCCGGGTGGCACCTCTTTCGTACGGCCTTCGTTTCGCGCCACCTCTTCAGGCTCTGGAATCCGACCTTGATCGTGCGTCTGCTCGATCCATGCATTGAGCACCGAACTCAAGCGCTCGCGTGCGGCCAGGTGCTCTGGCTGGTTGGATTTTGCGAGGTTGTGGATCTCAAAGGGGTCCTCCTGCAAGTCGTAGAGCTCTTCCTCAGGCATGGTCGGGGCGGCCAGCACGGCCTGCGCCGGCGTCAGCTTGTCTTGTGCAGCCAGTTCTTTGATCAGATTCCAGACCGGATATTGCTTCTCCTTGTAGGCGTTGTGTTGCAGAAAGGGCCGGTCCGGGGTGAAGTTCCGGATGTAGCGATAGCGTGCATCCCGAACGGTGCGGAAACGGAAGACCGTCATGTCACAGCGATCCCGTGCGCCAAAGACGTACTCGCGGGGTGGCTCTGCGTTTGCGCCCATGAAGACCTGGCCTTGCATGCCTTGCGGCTTTTGGATGCCGACCAATGCGAGCGATGTGGCGGTGAGATCGATGGACATCAGGAGGCGGTCGCTGACTTTGCCTGCCTCATAGCCGGCGGGTGGAGTGATGCCGGAAGGCCAGCTCATGATGAGCGGTGTGTTAAGACCTTCCTCATAGCAGAACTGCTTGGCACGGACATGGGCAGCGCCGTGATCGCCCATGAAGCAGATGATGGTGTTCTCCATCAAGCCGTCGCGCTGAAGGAGTTCCATCACTTTGCCGATCTTGCGATCCAGCTCGGTGGCAGCATCAAGATACTGCGCCATGTCTTTGCGCGTGACTTCATGATCGGGGTAGTAGGGCGGAATCTCCACCTTGGCCGGGTCCGCATATGGCGGAGCGTGGAAGGTGCGGTGGGTCTCCTGAAAATTGAGCTGGGCATAGAAGGGCTGGTGCTGCTTGAGGTCGTCCCACTTGGAGGAGTCGAAGGGCTTTGTGGGCTCATGGAAGTTCCAATCGGTTTTGCCGGTGCCTTTGAAGCCTGCCTCGGGGGGAAGCTCCTTCACATTGGCGGTGAAGTAACCGGCCTCGCGCATGCGTTCGCTGATGACCTTCACGCCTTCTGGAAGGGTGAAGCCGTCATCGCGATGCGAGCGGTGATTGTGCGCGCCGATGGTGGTCTGATACATTCCAGTATTGAAGGCCGAGCGACTGGCGGAGCAGACGGGGGCTGTGGTGTAGTAGCGGGTGAAGCGCATGCCTTTCGCAGCCAGTGCATCCAGAACCGGAGAGGAGACTTCCCTGGTGCCGTAGCAGCCGAGGTGTGGGCCAAAGTCCTCGGCGATGAGCCAGAGGATGTTGGGGCGCTTTTCCTCGGCGTGGAGTGCGGCGACCACGCAGAGGCTGAGAACGAAGAGAAAACGGATCATGCGCACAGCATGACGAAAAATGCCGCTCCGACGCAAGAACGTATTTGCATCAAGCTCCGGCTCATCATCCCTGAGGCGAAAATTTATTGCATCATTTTCTGCGCCTTTGAGATGATGCGTTCCTCAAGCGTGTCCGCAAACTTGTCCGGATGCAGGGGGTTGGACCAGTACATGAGGGAACGAAATGCCTCATAGCCACCTTCCAGCAGCACGCGTCTGCTCGGAATGTAGGCGAGGATGTCGTTGCTGTAGCCTGCGACCCACAATGCTCCCGGCCCCTTGAACTCGCGCTTCAGGCGCAACGAAAAATCCACACAAGTCTCACCGCTGAGCGCCACGAAGGTCAGATCATGTCCGAAATGCACCACCTGAAGCGGGTAGTCATAGTGATCGCGCAGTCCGGCGTTCTTGATCGCATAGAGTCGCTTTTCATCCCACTTGCGCTGATAGACCTCGTAGCCTTTTTCATAGCCTTCGCCTGTGCTCAGCCGTTTTTCGATTTGGTCTGCCGTGGGAATCGACTGGTAGTCAAGCCGCGTCGTCTGCCAGTCAATGCGCAGCGGGCCATGGATCGGTTTCGGCTTCGCATCCAACGCCGCCTCCACCGCCGTAGCAAGGCTTTGACCGTGGCGGAGGCTGAAGACCGGACTGAAACGTGGATACGCGTTCTGATCACCACCACAGCCCATCATGAACAATGCGATGGTGCCTGGATGTGCCTCCTCGATCAACTGCTGCGCATGACCTGCATAGTCCCCGTGCCATTGCTTGATGCTCATCGATGTGTTGTGACAGGCGTAGCCAAACACAATGGCGCTCAGCTTGCCACCGGCTGTTTGAACCGTGAGCAATGGCACATCATGATCCACCACACCCTCGGGATTGGGGCTGTTTAAGTAGGGATCGCCCGCCGGCTTGTCACTCTTGAGCCTGCGGTTCATGGCAAAGCCGCAACGCGCATGGCCATAACTGACCGTCGCCGGTTCCACCTGCTGCAAAGCCTCGCCGATGATGCCGATGATCCTGTCCTTCAGCCATGCGTTGTAGCGCAGGCAGCGCTCCTTGCGAAGAGGATCTGTGAAGCTCATGAATTCCAGCTCCGTGTAACGCAGTTCCGGACCGCAATGCGTATGCGAGCAGTTCAACAGCAGCGCCTTCTCAGGCAGACCAAACCTGGCCTTCACGGCCTCCGCCACGGCCTCTCGGAGCTGAGCCGTCACCTCCACAAGATCAAGCGTGACCATCACGAAGCGCTCCCCTTGCGCGACCTGAAGCGCCAGGGCCTTCGCATGGAGTTCCATCGCTGTCCCCTCTGCAGGAACCTCCCTGTTCGCAAATCCGGCGAGATACATCGGCTCTGTCGGTGTGATCACCGTTTTGGCGGCCGCAGCTTTCCATTCTGGCGTCTGTGCCGAGGTCTGTAGAACGGATGCAAACGCGAAGGCCAGGATCGGGAAAACAAGATTCATGATCGGAATCATACGCGTCGACGAGTCCAGATATGCCAATCCGGTTTTGAATGACTTTGATTTACTCCTGATGAAGCCGGGGGGGACCTTGACTGAACCCTTACTCCCGCTTGCTCAGCAGATATTTGAGCAGCTCCAGGGCCTTGCGCTCGGGCATGGATTCGAGAAGGCCGGGGGGCATGAGGGACACGGGCATCTTCTGGCGGCTTTTGAGATCGGCTTTGGAGATGATGACAGACTCAGTGACGGTGCGAGCGGTGATGGCGGTGTCCGTTTCCTGCTCAATGACGCCAGAGATGACGCTGCCGTCTTTTTTGGTGAGGACGTGGAGCTGGAAGTTGTCTCCGACGACGGCGTTGGGATCGATGATGTTTTCCAAGAAGTAGTCGAGGCCGTTGCGCCAAGAGCCGGCGAGATCGGGGCCGAGTTTGCCTCCGACACCGCCCATGGCGTGGCAGACGGCGCAGACTTGCTTGAAGGTTTCCTCGCCTGCTTTGCCGTTGAAGGCCCAGAGAGGGGCTGATTGATAGGCTTTCTTGAGTTTGGCGATGCTGGCTTTGGCGGCTTCGCTGGAATCGTTTACTTTGCCCCAAGTGGCATCGAGGAGGGTGTTGACCTCCGCGTTGTTCAGATTGCGCATCTGACGGATTTGCAGGGAGCTGAGGTATTTTTTGTCGAAGGTGCCTGCCTTGACTGCGGCGAGGAGTGGCAGGGCCAGTTCGGCGCGGCTGGTGAGGGTGCCGAGGGCGGCGCTGCGGTCGGTGTCGTTGAGCTTGGTGAAGCGTGACATTAACGCCGTGGCTGTTGCTGGATCGGCGGAGCGAGAGAGAAGAGGGATGACCGCGCTGGTGAAGTCGGGGTGATCGAGCAGTTTGGCGAAGATGGGTGTCGATTCTGTGTTGTTGACACGCTTCAGCAGATCGAAGGCGCTTCGGCGCTGGGGAAGCGGCGTTGTTTCATCCGCCAAGGTGCTGCGCATTTTGGCGAGCACGGCTTTGTCACCAAAGAGGGCGGAGATCTGGTCTGAGGTGGTGCCGGGAAACTTGGCCTGCAGTTGGGGCCATGTTTTGGGCATGGCGGCTTTGGCTTCATCCTTCATGCCGAAGGCGAGGATTTTGAGATCGCGCTCGGCTTGGATGGTGGGGATGAGGGCGTCGCGGCCTGCGGGAGTCGTGGCGGCGAACCAGTGGATCGAATCGGCCAGAGATGGGAGTGGCGTTTTCGCGGCGAGTGCGAGGCCGCGGGGCCAGTCTTCTGCTATGACTCGGGCGAGACCGAACCAGATCATCTTGGGCAGGAAGCGGTCGTCTTTGTCCTCGGGATGCATGGCGAGTGCGGAGGCGACGTCCCATACGGTTTTCGCATCCAGCTTCGGCAACGCCGAGGCCAGTGCGAGGCGGACGGTGGGTGAGGGATCGGTTTGGGCGAGGTTGAGGAGGGTGGCGGCGCTGAGCTTGGGTTTGCCGGCTTCTTCGGTGGCGAGCTGGATGGCCCAGGAGCGGACGATGTCAGTTTCCTGGCTTGTCAATGAAGCCAACAACTGCGGACTGAGGGCTTTCGCCGCATGGAGGAGCCACATGAGTCTCAATGTCAGCTCAGGCTTGTTGTGAGGCTGTGATATCATTGTCACTCCATTAGCCACCGCATCAAACGGTGCGGGACGTTCTTGAATGAGCTTCCGAGCTGTTCTTGCATGCCAGTCGCTGGTGCTCGTTTGCAATTTGAGAAGCTGATCATCACTCATCTTGCCCAAGTCCACCTTCACCGGCTTGTAGGTTTCCTTCCAGGAGATGCGGTAGATGCGGCCGTTGGTGCGGTCCCATTTTTCGTCTTCGGGATTGTGGCAGTGCTGGGTGTCGGTCCAGTCGATGACATAGACGGCGCCGTCGGGGCCGGTTTGGAGATCGACGGGGATATAGTCGGGAACGGGGCAGTAGAGGAGATCGTAACCAGCGTGGAAGGTCTCATAGCCGCTGCCGGTGCGGACCATGTGCTGCTGATTGATCTGATGGCCGTGGAGGTTGTGCGTGAAGAGGTGGTCGCGATAGATGGCGGGCCAGTTGTCGCCGTTGTAGATCATTGTGCCGACGTGGGAGTGTCCACCGTATACAGCGGTGGTGCCGGGTTTGCCGGCACCGCCTTCGCCGCTGTCGTAACGTGCAGAAGCGGGGAGGTAGTTTTGTAGATCGGGCGCGAAGTCTGGTGCGGTGGCGGAGATGAAGGGGGCGTATTTGCTGTTTCCTTGGTTCCAGAAGTGGCCGTTGCGGATCGCGTTCGTGGTGCCGCCTTTGCCCCAGAAGCTGCGGCAGTGGGTCATGAAGAAGTGGCCGCTGCTGTTGTAGTCGAGGCCCCACTGGTTGCTGCCACCGCTGCAGAAGATTTCGAATTCATTACGCACGGGGTGATAACGCCAGACGCCTGCATTGAGAGTGATACGTTGATCATCGGGGGTGCCAGGTTTCCCGATGAGTGACTGGGTGAAGACGCCCTGATTGCCATAGAGCCAGCCGTCGGGGCCCCAAGTGAAGCTGTTGAGGGTTTCGTGAGTGTCTTGGTAGCCCCAGCCGTCGAGGAGAGCGTAGGCGGTGAAGTTCAGGCCAGGGACTTTTGAATAGGACTGATAGGTCTTATGGGACGTATCCAAGGCGTCTGCGCGGTCATCGTGATCGATGTCTGGAATGAACAACAAATAGGGTGCAGCGCCGACCCACACGCCGCCGAAGCCGACCTCGATGCCGCTGACCAGATTCAGGCCTTCGCAGAAGACTTTCTTGGTTTCAAAGGAGCCGTCGCCGTTGGTGTCCTCGAAGATGCTGATACGATCCTTCCCCTGCCCTTCGGGCTGGCGGTTCGGATAGCTGAAGGCCTCCACCACCCACATGCGGCCGCGTTCATCGAAGCAGAAGGCGATGGGCTGGCGCACGTCGGGTTCGGCGGCGATGAGTTCGACCTGGAAGCCGTCCTGTAGTTTCATGCTTGCGACGAGTTTCTGCGCGGCTTCGTTCTTCACGCTGGTTGGCTTGGCTGGATTTGGCAGGAGGTGCCACAGCACAGGGCTTTCGTTATCACGCTTCGAGCGATCATTGCTGATACTCAAAGCTGCGGCGGCGAAGGTCGGCTTTTGAGCATGGAAGACGAAGTCGTCGAAGTTCACATGGCCCCAGCCGGATTTGGATTGATCGACGATGCGGATGAAAATGCGTTTGCCGGCGACGCTTTCCAGATTCACGGCGATGCGCTTCATGTTCTCCTGCTGAGTGGCGCTGCTGCTTTGGATGATTTTGCCGGTGGCTTCTTCGACGATCTCAACGCGTTCGGTGTTGGCGTCGGCTGCAGCGCCGATGAGGAAGCTGGCCCAGGGATGAGTGGCGACAAAGCTCGTCGAAGTGAGGGTGCCGGTGCCTTTGTCACCGTTTCGTTCGTAGCCGCCGAGCCAGAACTTGCCTGCGTGCTGTGAGTTGCCGCGTTTGCGAATCGCAACCGTGTCGCCTTCGACGGGTTGTTTTTCCCAGGCATCGCCTTCGGCTTTCCAGCCTGCGAGAGTGCCGATTTCAAAGCCGAGGTTGAGTTCGGCGGGTGGTGGGATGGAGGGGACGTCGGTGGTGCTGACAGTGCGGGCAGGAGTGCTCATATCACTGCGCTGTGGCATCGCGGTTTTGCCGAGGTGGGAGAGCTGGATGTTGCGGAATTGTACTTTTGCCGGGCCTGGGCCGCTGTGGAGCTGGAAGGCGATTTTACCGCTCCATTCGGCGGCTTTGGCTTCGTGATCATCGAGCACGCTCATGAGCACATCATTCACGCGCACCTCCACGTGGGAGGCGGTGGCGGTGATTTGGTATTTGTTCCAGTCGGTGGCTTTAATCACATTGGTAAGGCTCTTCAGCTCGGCAAACACATCCGACCAACGGCGGCCATCTGGAGCGATGCTGACGCGTGAGCCGCGCTCCACCAGCAGCGCACGACCATGCTCATCGTAGATGCGGCCCAGCCAGACCGCGCCTTGGTCGAGATCGGCCTGATAACCGCTCGCATGGCCAGCGGGGCTCTGCTGGCAGCGATACTGGATGCCGGAGTTTGCACTGGGTCCGCCGGTGATGCGGAACTCGACGGTGAGGTCGAAGTCATGCACTTCGCCATCCCAAAAGATCCACTCGTTGCCTTTGAGCTGCTGATTCGCCGGGATTTCACCGGTGATCGCGCCATCCTCCACGCGCCAGTGTTCCGCTTTGCCGGACCAGTGTTCGAGTGTCTTGCCATCGAAGATCGATTCAGCACAAAGCGGCAACGTAGCGAACAGGAGAACGCAGAGAGATTTCATGGCGGTTGGTTGGGAACCCTGCTTATACAGCCACCAACCTCAGCATGATACAGACATGATTTTGGTCGAATCAGACATGAGCGATTCGGTCACTTTTTTAGCAATCCAGTTACGAAGGTATCCAAGGCTTTCGTCGCGGGATCGTCCGGCAGGCCGAGGTCGTCGTTCAGCTTCACGTGACTGGTGTCTTTGGCGCCGAAGACGGTGGTCGGCACTCCGGCTTCCTTGAGTGCATTGCCAAGGCGTGCCGCCTGAGCGCTGGTGTCTGGATGAGCGGCCACGTGCAGGATGAGGAATGGGGGGATGCCTTTGCCTTTGGCCACATGGGTGACGGCGGAGAAGTCGATGTGCTTTTCCGGTGTGCCGCCGAATTTTTCGCGATGGCCGTTTACCCGGGGTGGCAGATGATGGACGCGCAGGCGTGTCTCCGCCGTCTCGATGATGGCAGGCACGTCGTAGGTGTCGCCGTCCACAGGGACGCAACCGATGAGGCAGTCGAGAGAGGCTCCTTCAGCTTTCAAGTAGCGGTCATCGGTGCAAATGAATGCCGCAAGTTGGGCACCGGCGGAGTGGCCGCCGACAAGCACGCGTTTGGGGTCGCCACCGTATTCAGCGATGTGTATTTCCATCCAGCCGAAGGCCTTGGCGACATCACGGATGAGCGTGCCCATGTCCACTTCGGGCAGCAGGCGGTAGTTGGTGGAGACGAAGACAAAACCTTTGTCCATGAACCACTGGGGTTTGAGCTTCACATCCGTCTTGTCTCCCTGTGTCCAGCCGCCGCCGTGAATCCAGAACACGACAGGCAAATTCTTCGCGTTGGCAGGGGCGTAGATGTCGAGCACGTGGCGCGCGTGACCGTTTTCCACGTAGGGGATGTTGGACTTCACGCTCTGAGCGAACGCATTGACGGCAAAAGCGAGAGTGGCGAGAAGGATGAGTTTCATGGTCGGTAACTTATACGGTGCCAATCCAGCTTATTTCCTGGCTGGCAGATACTTCGCCAGATCACGCATGGCGATCACCTTGCAGCCTTCGTCTTTGAGATGCTGCATGTAGCTCTCAAATTTTGCCGGGTCTGTATTGACCCATGGATGTTTGATGTCGGGCACGCCGTGGAAGGTCATCACGGCGATCTTGCTGTCCTTGGCCTGCGCAACGGCAACCTTGAACTGTTCTAACGTGCTGTCCGGTTTGCCATCGAAGGCCTGGGGCATGGTGAGCGGATCATCCTTGGACGGCTCAAAGGCCTGCGCGCCACCAGCACGTGCAAACTGGTAGCCGCGCTCGCGAAGGAGCTTCACGGCGGCCTCGCTGGTTTGATAACCGGGATAACAAAAGCTCACGGGTTTTGGGATGCTGTATTTCGCGCACTGCTGCTCGATAAACTCTACATCCGCCGCCAGTTGCTCCGGTTTCTGCTTGGCCACACCGGCGTGTTTGCGGGTGTGATTGCCGATCTCGAAGCCGTCTGCATTCAATGCCTGGATCTGCTCCCAGGTCATGTAGTGCTTCTTGTCCACGAGGAACTCGAAGCCTTCGGTGATGAAGAAGGTCGCGCCGAAACCGAGCTTTTTTAAAAGCGGTGCCACGAAGGTCGCGTGACTGGCCACAGAATCGTCAAAGGTAAGCACCACCAGACGCTCTGCGGCGGGTTCAACGGCGATGGAGCGCCAGGCGAAGGTGGCGGTGAGCAGGAGTGCCGCGATGGCGATGTGGACGGGCTTCATGGGGAATCACTTCACTTTCCAAATTTTCACGTCATCGATCCACACGGTGTTCGGCACCAGGAAGCTGAACCAGCGTTTCATCGGATGGGCATAACCTTCCGAGTGATGAGTGACGATGACTTTGCCGTCGAGGCTGAGGCGCATTTCGTCGCCTTCGGTGACGAGGACCAGTTCATGCCATTCGAGATCAGCCTTCCAAGGGACGACGACCTTCTTGGAGTTGAGCAGGGCTTCGAAGTCAGCGGGCAGTTTTTCTTTGCGGGCCTGGAACTCATCGCGCTTCTTTTTGACCTCCAGGTTCATGGTGCCGGTTTTGTGATCGATCAGGGTGATGCTGCTCTGACTCAAAATGCCGTAGCAGAGGTGTCCGGCGTGAACGCCTTTCAATTCGCGATCCACAAAGCCAAGCTGAAGGGACTCACCGGTGTTGAGGCCGGGGAAGCGGAAACGAACCACCGCTCCGCCGTCGGTGAATCCGGCCTCGTGATGAATGTGCGCGGCATGCCCCGCCTCCTTGGAGGCGCTGGCTATTTTCAGGATGCCCTCATCAAGATCGGCCATCTTGATCTGCGGCACACGATCCGCCGTGGCGCTGTTCCAGCCATTGCCGATGGCTTTGGCGAGATTCCCATTCTCCTCACGCTCGAAGGCGTCATGGAAGATCATCTGTCCTTTTTCGCGCAGCCATGCTGCGTCATAACGAGGAGCGGGCGTGTCGGCGGCGACAGTGGCCGCCAAGGGCAAGAGGGCTGAGATGAGGAGAAGATGTTGAAGGCGATTCATGAAAAGATGGTTTGGGCGTGAAGTTCGTTTTCAGCGCTCAAAGCGCAGGGAGTAGAGGTCGGCATCCACGATGCGAAAGCGTAGACGCACGGGCCGACCCATCAGTTCATGCAGGTTGTCTTTGCCTTTCCAGGTCACTGTCCGCTTGATTTCATTGCCGATGATCTTGTCGCAATCCCCTGCCGCGTATCCTGGAAGTGGCTTGCCGGCTTCGTCCAGAATTTCCACCTGGATGCGGCCTGCGGCGGAAGTCCAATAATTGAGCACCAGCTTTTCGCCGCTGAATTTGATGGGCTTCGTCGTCACCGTGCCGCCGTTGTAACTCGCGTGGATGGAGGCGAAACCGTCCGTGCGCAGTGAATAGCGCCGGATTTGATGCGAGGGTATGGCGTAGTTGGTGGAGACGTAGAATGACATTTCGGCATCGCCGGTGGGGACGATGCCCATGGAGGCAAACAGGCTGCGCGCATGCCAGGCGCCGCGCTCCGTGCCAGGCCGCACGAAGGCATCCATGAAGGTGCGATCATAGGTGGTGCCGTCGCGCGTAGACATCAGCATCACATCGCCGATGGAGTTGGCGATGGCGCGGATCTCGGTTTTGTAAGCTTCCAACTCCGCACGTGGCACCACCTCCTCGCTGATCATGCGATGCGGCATTGAGAGCAGGACGTGAGGGGCGCGGAAATACGGCATGGTGGCATTGGAGTAGAGGTTGCGCGGTTTCCCTTCGCCGCTGAACTGCATGCGCACCGGCTCTGACCAGGTTTTGAAATCTTTGGAGGTGGAACGGGCGATGGTGCGATAAGCCTCTCTTGGCTTGGGATTGCCGGGGGTGCCGCCTTCGCTCCAGGCGCGCATGTAGATGGCGTAGCATTGTTCTGCTGGAAGCCAGCTCAGCACGTTGTGGGAATCGAGTTTGTAGCCGTCGAAGATGATTTCCTCCGACCAGACTTTCCAATGGATGCCATCGGGCGAAACAAAACGGATGAGGCCTTCCTCGCGTCCGGTGCCCGCGCCCACACCTTTGTAACGTTCCTCTGCAGGGACGCCGGGCCGGTCATCGAGCATGGCATTGAAATTGACCGAGGAGCGGCGCGGGGTGGGACCGAGGATGATGTTGTTGTCCGTGCTGCCCGCAAATGCGACTAGGCCCATTTTCGGCTTCACCCATGTTTTTCCATCCTGGCTTTCAGCGTAGCAGGTCACCTCGGTGCCAGCCTTGATGATGCCGTTCTCCGCCTTGGTGCCGCCACGATAGTAGAGGCAATAGGTGCCGCCATCCTTGATCACGGTCATGTAGGCGGCGGAGATGCAGTTATCCCAAGGCTTATCAAACGTCATGCTGATCTCCTCCGGCCGCGGCTGACCGAGCTGGAGAGTCGCGCCTTCCATGGTGTCGATGAGAGCGCTGTCCACGAAGATCTCCAGGCGGTCGCCGATGTCAGTAGCGGTGTCAGCAGCGAAGGAATGGGATAATGCCGCAAGAAACGTGAGGCAGAGCAGGGGCTTCATAGAGCTGTTGTGTCACGAATGGTTTTCATCAGAGTTCACGGTTTAACTGGTTCCACGTCGATTAGCAAACCACTCATCTTGGGCGCATCGTGGAGGTAGAGCAGGTGACCCGGACTAATCTCGCGGATGTTGGTGTCATTGAAACTGGTCTTGTCGGAGATCACGTGATGCGAAGGCCAGGTTTTGCCGCTGCGAGGCTGAACATGAGGCAGCTTGCAGGGCGGCCACAATTGCAGGCGAGGAAGCCCTTGCTTCACTTTAGTTTCGCTGCCGGATTCTATTTGCTCTTGCCGGCTGCTTCCTTGGCTTTCTTTTCGGCGGCAGCTTTGGCTTTTGCTTCAGCGGCTTTCTGCGCCGCCATGATGCCGGCGGCTTCAAGCGGCGGCCAGGAGGCTTTGGCTCTGTCGAGTTCGGCTGCATTGAGGCCAAGAGCCTGCAACACTCCGACGGCCATGAGCTTGTTGCCTTCCACATTCATGTGGACGCCATCGCTGGTGAGCACTTTCACGTTCGGCTTGTTCTCGGCCTTGATGCGATCCTGAAACATTGAGTTCAGATCTGCGAGCGGGATTTTCTTTTCCTTCGCGAGTTCACGGAGGAAGGCGTTGTAAGGCGCGATCAGGTCATTCTCTTTGCTCTCGAGATTTTCCTGAATCACGGTGGCTGTGAGCATAACTGGCTTCACGCCTGCGGCCTGCGCTTGATCGATGATGGCGGTGATGTTTTTCTTGTAGGTGCCACGGGTGGCCACCTTGTCATCGTAGGTGCCGGTCTTCGCCATGGTATCATCGAGGGGCACGCCGCGTGGTCCGTGCCAGACGTCGTTCACGCCGCAGCTCAAGGTCATCCACTGCGGCTTCTTGCTGAGCACATCTTTGTCGAGACGTGCGAGCATTTGATCGGATTTATGACCGCTGATGCCTGCTGGAACCGCCTCGGCCTTGATACCATTGGCTTCCAAACCGGCGATCACCAGCCGCACATAGCCTGAGGGACTGCCCCAGCCGCCTGCAGTGATGGAATCGCCGAGGAAGGCAATTTTCTCGCCGTTTTTCACAGCGATTTCTGCCTTGCCCAAGTTGGGGACGAGAAGGGCGGCAGCGAGAACGGGAAGAAGACGAATGTGAGTGTAACGCATGGTGGTTGGAGATAGCTTGTTAAGTGCTACAAGCTAACGCAACGCTGCCTGCATCCTTTCTCCCGGCTTCACTCCATGCTCAGATTGAGACTCAGGGCTTGAAGACAGCGATTTCCTTCGCTGTGGCGACATCCCAAGCACGGACAAAGCCGTCTTGATCACCGCCGAGCACCACATCTCCGGACTTGGTGGTGGCGAGTGATTGGAGAAAGCCTGTGCTACCAGCCAGCTTTTTCACCTCGCCTCCGTCACTGGTGATGAGGCGAAGTTTGGTGTCGCCAGCGCTGGTGGCGATCTGATCTGCGGCGCCGAGATAGTGAATGCCAGTGACTTCCTTGTCCCAGCCATCGACGCTCTTGCGGCGGTCGCCGGTGGTCCAGTCCCAGACTTTGACGACGTTGTCAGCACCACTGCTGGCCAGCACGCGACCATCGGCACGCCATGAAAGGCCGAGCACGTGGTGCGTGTGACCTTCAAACACTTTCACGACTTTGCCGGTGCTCAAATCGGTGATGCGCACGGCTTTGTCTGCGCCGCCGGAGGCGAGGAGCTTGCCATCGGGCGAGAAGTCGAGCGCGAAGATGCTGTCGAGATGGCGTTCGGCGTAGTTCGTGGTGAGCTTTCCAGTCGCCACGTCCCAGAGTGTGATGTCACCGCTGCGGGAGGGCTCACCGCTGCCGATGGCCAGCGTTTTGCCGTCGGGGCTGAAGGCGAGACTGTTGGCGCGGTCGGTGATTTGGGAATTGCCATCGCCGGTGCCAAAGGTGCGCTCGAGGGTCCAAGTCGCACTCGTGCTGCCCGGCGCGATGGGTTTGCCATTCGTGGTGCTCCAGGCGAGCGGTGGGCCGCTGTCCTGTTCTGCGATGAGTTCGAGACCGTTTGCGGAGAACTGCAGTGC
>JAPLUN010000463.1 GCA_026397715.1 Verrucomicrobiota bacterium | reverse complement strand
GATCATAGCGCACGCCGAGAAGATCATAGACGGTGTTTTGATACTCCTTCCGGCTCAGCCGATAGAGTGCCACCGCCGGCCGGGCCGCCATGCGCGCCGCACGGCCTTCTTTGATGTGCGCATCAAGACTCGTCACAAATGCCGCGATCTCCTCCTGAGTCGGTTGCTTCTCCTTTTTGGGCGGCATTTCTCCGGAATTGACCTGCTCGATCATCTCCGCCCAATGATGGGTGTCGGCGCCCAGTTTGAAATCGCGCGAGAGTTGGTCGATCCGCAGATCTCCCTTCTCCTTCTTGGGGCCATGACAGCTGATGCAGTGTTTCTGCAGGAAAGCGTCATACGGCTCGGCTGCGCAGACGGCGTCCGGCAGGCCAGAGGTGACAATGAGGAGGGTGGAAAGGCAGAAAACGTAACGGGTCATGGAGTCTTGATCAATACGCAGCGAACTCAGCCTTTGTGCGGCGACCCCGAGTTTTCGGGGGGGCGGCAGCGCGGGGGATTTCAAAGACGGTTTCAACCGATGGTCTCCTTCAGTATATTTCCCTGTGAGATGAGACGAAAGTCCGGCGAGATCATCTACGTCTGGGACAAGCTGAAGCGAAGCCCTGGATCAATCTGGCGGATTGTGCGGTGCTGGCCCAATTCAAGGATTGATGCGCGGCATTCAATGTCGCTTAATGGCGGTTTTATGAACTTCCGCCTGCTTTGCTTCCTGCTGGCTGCCCTCCACGGGACCACATCCACTCATGCTGCTGGTGATCCCGCGCAGCTGACGCTGGCCTCCATCTTCACTGACGAAGAGTATAAGGAGGCCAAGATGGAACCGTTCCACTGGAGCAAGAAGGGGGCTTATTACTTTGCTCTCTAACCGCTCGGCAAGGACAAGGATGGCAAAGACAAGCCAGGCAAAGATCTCGTGCGCCATGACGCGGCCACGGGCCTGCAAACGGTCATCGCTTCAGCGAAAACTCTGACGGCTCCTGGCGAGAAGAAGCCGCTGAGCGTGGACAGCTTAGAGTTCTCCAAGGATGAGTCACAGGTGCTGCTCTTCGCCAACACGCGGAAGGTCTGGCGCAAAAACACGCGTGGCGACTACTGGGTACTGAATGTGGCGACTGGAGCTCTGCGCAAGCTCGGTGGAGATGCCGCGCCCGCGACGCTGATGTTTGCCAAGTTTTCACCCGATGGCAGCCGCGTGGCCTATGTGCAGAAGAACAACCTGCATGTCCAAAGTCTGGCGGACATGAAAAGCGCTGCGTTGACGGCAGATGGCTCCGCCACACTTATCAATGGTTGTTCAGACTGGGTGAACGAAGAAGAGCTGGATCTGCGCGATGGCTTTCGCTGGAGCCCTGACGGTGAGCGCCTGCTGTTCTGGCAGTTCGACACCCAAGACGTGAAGCGCTTCACTTTGGTGAATCATGCGGATGGTCGCTATCCGCGCATCACCTCCTTTCCTTATCCCAAAGCGGGTGAGAAGAACTCCGCCACTCGCCTCGGTGTGGTTTCTGCCGCAGGAGGTGGCATCACATGGCTGAACGTGCCGGGAGATCCGCGTGAGCATTATCTGCCCCATGCGGAATGGACGCCGGATGGCAAGGCGGTGCTGCTGCAGCAGTTCAATCGTTTGCAAAACACGCTGCATGTCATGCGCACAGATCCTGCCACGGGTGCCACGCAGCTGGTGCTCACTGAGACGGACAAGGCCTGGGTGGACAACAAGAATACGATCCGCTGGATCGGCGATGATTTCCTCTGGCTCAGCGAGCGCAGCGGCTGGCGCCATGCCTACCTCGCCACACTGGCGGGTGAAGTGAAGCCCATCACGCAGGGGGAGTTTGATATCATTGACGTCAAACAGGTCGATGCCAAGGGCGGCTGGCTGTACTATTACGCCTCTCCCAGCAATGCCACGCAGCGGTATCTTTATCGCATCAGCCTCAAGGGTGGCGAGCCGCAGCGGCTCTCGCCTGCGGATCAGCCGGGCACGCATGGTTACGACATGACCGAGGATTCGAAGTTGGCCGTGCATACGTACTCGACTGCGATCTCGCCACCTGTGATTCAGCTGATCTCGCTACCAGATCATCGCACAATTCATGTGCTCAGGTCGCAGAAGAAGCTGCGTGATAAGCTGGAGGCACTCAAGCTGCCGAAAGTTGAATTCTCGCGCGTGGACATTGGAGGCGGCATCTCATGCGATGCTCTCTGCATCACCGCGCAGGACATCGACAAGTCACGCACACATCCGCTGCTCATGCATGTGTATGGCGAGCCCGCTGGGCAGACGGTGAAGGATGCCTGGAGCGGGCAGCGCGGGCTCTGGCATTGGATGCTGGCGCAGCAGGGCTATGTGGTCACCAGTGTGGACACACGCGGCACGCCGAGTCCGCGCGGACGTGACTGGCGCAAGAGCATCCATCTCCAGCTCGGCATCATGAACTCCCGGGAAGAGGCGGCCGCGACGAAGGCATTGTTGGAGCGCTTCACGTTTCTCGACCCGCAGCGTGTGGGCATCTGGGGCTGGAGCGGCGGTGGCAGCAGCAGTCTGGACGCCATCTTCCGCTATCCCGATCTTTATCAAACCGCCATGGCCGTGGCGCCCGTGCCAGATCGCCAGCTCTATGACACCATCTATGAAGAGCGCTACATGGGGCTGCCCAAAGCCAATAAGGAAGGCTATCGGCTCGGTTCTCCCATCACCCATGCGGCTGCATTGAAGGGGAATCTGCTCATCGTGCACGGCACGGGCGATGACAACGTGCACTACCAGGGCACGGAGAAACTTATCAATGAACTCGTCGCGAAAAACAAACACTTCACCGTCATGCCTTATCCGAATCGTGACCACGCCATCAACACCGGCAAAGGCACCCAGCGTCATCTGTATGAGCTGATGACGAACTACCTGAATCAGCATCTGCCCGTGAACTGATTTTTCCGGCTCATGAGCAGGACGCGCGCCTATCAGAAGGAGGTTGAATGTTCAGGGGCTGGGCAGAAGATGGAATCATGAATGAGACCTTTTCGACTTTCGCCACGCTGCGCCGAATGACGGTGGTTTCCATGGGGGCGCTGCTTGTTTTTCTGTGCAGTTGCATGCAGGGACCTGCTGATCCGGGATCAACGTTTCACCAAGGCCTGCAGCGGGATGCCTGGAGTACTCTGTCGGCGTACAACACCGCGCTGTTGGCGCATCGCGAAAAAACTCGAACAGAAGTCCCGCCTGCCTATTGGGATCAGGGCATCCATCAACTGCACCCCGTGAAGGTCTACACGCATCGGGGGAACCTCGTCGTCGTTCAGAGCGTGACCGAGGGCGCTGAGCACGGGAAGTACATCGACCTGCCAGTCACCTCGTTCCATCCCGTCTCCGCATGGTTTTCCCACAAACACGCCGTGGATGGCTTTGTCTTCCGCCCGGCTTGTGGGACAGGGGTGTTTAATTACACGCGCACGGCTGCGCCTGTGTACTCGAAGTGATGGGTGGCATAAGGCAGCACGCTGCCCCTGCGCTCATCACGTCAATCCAGCTTCCGCAAGACGCTCTTTCAGATCGCTGGCCAGCAGGGCTTGAAGGATGCCCTCAATGCGGCCTTCCATGAACTGATCGAGGTTGTAGAGCGTGAGTTCGATGCGGTGATCGGTGACGCGGTTCTGCGGGTAGTTGTAGGTGCGGATCTTTTCTTCGCGCCCGCCGCTGCCGATGAGGTTTTTGCGGTTGGCGGAGTACTTGGCGGCTTCTTCCTGCTGCTTCTTTTCCAGCAGGCGTGAGCGCAGAATGCTCAGGGCCTTTTCCTTGTTCTTGATCTGGCTGCGGCCGTCCTGACAGCGGACGATGGTGCCGGTGGGGATGTGGAGCACCTGTACGGCGGAGTCCGTGGTGTTCACGCCCTGACCGCCTGCGCCGGAGGAGCGGCAGACTTCGATGCGGACTTCATCGGACTTGAGTTCGAAATCGACTTCCTCGGCTTCGGGCATCACGGCCACGGTGGCGGCGGAGGTGTGGATGCGGCCCTGCGCCTCGGTGGCAGGCACGCGCTGCACGCGGTGCACACCGCTTTCGTATTTCATGACGCGGTACACGTCTTCACCGCTGATCTTGACGATGACCTCCTTGAACCCGCCGACTTCGGAGGGGCTGGTGTCCAGAGATTCGAGCTTCCACCCACGGCCTTCTGCAAAGCGCGTGTACATGCGCAGCAGATCGGCGGCAAACAGGGAGGCCTCATCACCGCCGGTGCCGGCACGGATTTCGAGAATGATGTCGCGGCCTTCGAGCGGATCAGGCGGCAGAATGGATTCCTGGATGGCCTTTTCGAGATCGACGAGGCGCTGCTCCAGCATGGGGATTTCCGCAGCGGCCATCTCGGCAAATTCCTTGTCCTCCTGCGACTTGGCCATGACACGGCTCTCGGCCAGTTCCACCTGGGTTTTTTCAAACGAGTCCCATGACGTGAGCAGGTTTTGCAGGCTGCGGTGCTCGCGCAGCATGTCGCCCGCCTTCTTGGCATCGTCGTAGAAATTCGGGCGGCCGATGATGTCTTCGAGATCGGCGAAGCGGGTGCGTTTACCGGCGATGACGCCTGAGTAGTCCATGAGGAGGGAAAGAGAGAGGAGGGAGCAGAGACAAAAAGAAAACGGTGCCCAGCACGAGGCATGGACACCGTTTGACTAAAAGGAGGGGGCTGTGAGCTACGCTTCGGCTGGAGCTTCGGCGGCAGGAGCAGCGGCTTCGAGCTTCGGAGCAGTGCGGCGGGCGCGGACGGAACCGTAGCGCTGGGCGAACTTGTCCACACGACCGGCGGTATCGATGAAACGCTGTTCACCGGTGAAATACGGGTGGCAGGCGGAGCAGATGCCGATACGGAGGTTTGGCACGGTCGAGATCGTGTTGTACACGGCACCGCAGGTGCAGGTGATCGTCGTCTCGGTGGTCTTGGGATGGATGTTTTCTTTCATGGTGGTGGGGAACCACGTGGTCGGGCGAGGCGCGGAATGCAGCTTTCGCCGGAGCGTGGGGAAGAGCAGATTAGTGGAAATTGAGGGATGGTCAAGGGAGGAGTGAAAAGGGGGAATCAGTGGGGCGTCCCTTTGGTATCGGCTTGGAACGGTGTCTGTTGGAAGGGCGGAGCGTGTTCGTGTGGCGGTGCTTCCCAAAGCCGGTTAAAAACCGGCGCTCCCAGTAAAGAGTGGCGCTGGCGAAAGCTGTGAGGCCCGAGAGCAGCTCTTGGCGCATTCAACCTGCTGATAACTCCGCCTCGCGCGCTGCGTTACCGCGCAGACCATGATCCATCGACTTTGTCTCATCCTCGCTTTCGTCTTTTGCACCCATCTGAATGCGGCGGGGCCGAATGTGGTGGTGATGCTGGCGGATGATTCGGGGTGGGGGGACTATTCGATCAATGGGAACACGAATCTCAAAACGCCGAACATTGATTCGCTGGCGCAGTCGGGGGCGCGGTTTGACCGCTACTTTGTCTGTGCGCTGTGCGCGCCCACGCGGGGCGAGTTTCTCACGGGGCGCTACCATTCACGCGGCGGTGTGAAGGGGGTTTCCACGGGGCTGGAGCGGTTGAACGCGGATGAGAAGACCATCGCGGACAGCTTTCTGGCTTCGGGGTATGCGACGGGGGCGTTTGGGAAATGGCACAATGGCAGCCAGTGGCCCTACCACCCGAATGCGCGCGGGTTTCAGGAATATGTGGGCTACACCTCGGGGCACTGGGGCGAGTACTTTGACCCGCCGCTGGAGCACAATGGGAAGATGTTTCGTGCCAAAGGATTCATTGTGGATGTGCTGGTGGGGAAGGCGATGGAGTTCATCGAAACCAACCGCGAGAAGCCCTTCTTCTGCTACATCCCGCTGACGACGCCGCACTCGCCTTTCAGCGTGCCGGACGAGCATTGGGACAAGTTCAAAGACTCGCCGGTGACAATGCGTGGTGCGGAAGGCGAAAAAGAAGACCTCGCTGTGAGCCGCACGGTCCTGGCGATGATGGACAACATCGATATGAACGTGGGGCGGGTGCTGAAGAAGCTCGATGACCTGAAGCTGAGCGAGAACACCATCGTGGTCTATTTCAGCGACAACGGCCCCAACACCGCCCGCTGGAACGGCGGCATGAAGGGGAAGAAGGGCGTCACGGACGAAGGCGGAGTGCGCTCCGTGCTCTTCATGCGCTGGCCGGGCAGGATCAAGGAAGGCAGCACGATCACACGCATCGCCGGGGCGATCGACCTGCTGCCGACGCTGACGGCGATCGCGGGCGTGAAACCCGTGAGCACCAAGCCGCTGGATGGCTGGGATTTTTCCACCTTACTGCTCGGCGGCGAGTGGAAGCGCGGGCCGCGCGAGATCATGAATTACAACGGCGGCAAGCTCAGCGTGCGTTCGGAGACCCATCGCCTGGATGCGAGTGGCGCGCTGTTTGACATGTTGGTTGATCCGAATCAGACCAAGGATGTCACTGCGGAGCAGCCGCAGATCGCCGCTGAACTGGCGGCCAAGGCGACGGCCTGGCATCAGGAGGTGTTTGGGAAACCCTACGTTCCCGCACCTGTCGGAGGCAAAGGCAAGGGGCAGGGGATGGCCAAGGGGAAAAATCCGGAGGCGGAACCCTTCGCGGATGACCGGCCCTATCCCGTGGGCTACGCCGAGTTTCCCATCACGATGCTGGAAGCCCGCGATGGCATTCCTCAGGGTGAGGTGAAGCGCAGCTCGAATGCGCCGAACTGCTCATACTTCGTGAACTGGAAGACGAAGGAAGATTCCATGACCTGGGACATCGATGTTCACACGGTGGGCGAGTATGAGGTGTCCATTGATTACGCCTGCCCGGAGGCGGATGCCGGATCGACAGTGCAGTTGAGTTTCGACGAGGCCAAGGCGACCGGCAAAGTAACCCCCGGCTGGTTTCCGCGCCTGCTGGATGATCAGGACCGTGCTTCACGCAAAGGAGAGAGCTACATGCGCGACTTTCACAGCCTGCCACTGGGCACGATCAAGCTGTCAGCCAAGCGCGGACTGCTGAGGCTGCAGGCGCTGGAGATCCCCGGGCAGACCGTCATGGAGGTGCGGCGCGTGACGCTGACCCTGAAGACAAAGTGATTCATGGCATGAATCCTGATGTGGACATAATGATCCAACCAAGGAGAATCCTTCCAACCCAACCTCTTCATGAAATTGTTCCGCGCTTCTTTCCTCGCTCTTGCTCCGTTGATCCTCGCTGCCTGCGGTTCCTTTACACCAGCGACAGCCAGTGGGGGGCCGGGGATAGTGGTCGGTGCGGGCGAGATCCGTGAATGCGGACAGGGGAGGGTGCAGTTCCCAGGCGGGGTGTACACAGCTGAGTTGGTGTCAACCCGAGGCACCTACTATCTGGCTCCGGAGCCGCTTAAGACCCTGGGGGTGCTGCTGGGCCGTGCAGAGCGTGGCGGCATTTATGTTTCCAACGGTCCAGGCAATCCGCAGTCTGCCTGGTTTGGCGATCTGAGGGACGCCGCGACTGCCACCAAGCCCAGTACTTTGTTTGAAGCCGTCGGAGCCCATTCGACGAGACTGTGGCCCTACTCGCCCCAGATTCCCTTTCAGGTGAAAAAGTGATTTCCGCGCGCTTTGACCTACCCGTTCCCCCGCAAGTGGAGGGCTTAAACGTAAGTACTTTGTCTTAGCGCCCAGTTTTCGTTGCGCGAAACATTATAAAAACTATAATTCGAGGCGTTTATGAACAGCCGCCTCATCACATGGTCAGTTGCCTCCGCCGTCCTGCTGGCGGGGGGGATCGCCGCAGTGAAGGAAGGCTGGCTGAATGGGTGGGAAATGCGGCTGGGCGAACTGATGACGAGCCCCGGCGCCCAGTATAGCGCGGCCAAGTTCCGCCTCGATCTGGTGGATCAGTTCAACTATTCGCGCATGGCGGATAAAACGACGACGCTGGGGGTGGATCCTGATATGGAGGCCTGGATGGCCCGGGAATTTCCAAAAATCGACACGAACGACCTCAATAAAGTCACCGAGCTGGTGCAGGAGGGCATGCCGCGCTACTACCGGGTCTCCGTCTGCGCCGCCAGCAGTCCAAGCCTGCGCGAACTGCTGCAGCGCTTTCATGAGTATTCGCACCGTTCGCAGCCTGAGATGACGCACATGGCCATCGCCCTGCGTCCACGTGCCAGCGGACTGATGCATGAGGCACTGCTCGTGCTGGGCCAGCGCCTGCGTGATTTCACGCCGGAGGCATTGACCCAGTCCGGCGATGAGCCCTTTTTCAGCACCTGCGTCCACTGCAAACAGCCGCATTTCATGAAGCTCTCGCGGGCGCAGCGCAGCATGGCGCTCGAGTGCCCGAAGTGCCACCGCAAGTACGCTGTGATCGCAGCGGACAGCGCAGGCCGCTTCCACTATGTGAACGAGTTCCTGACTGGTTACGCCCCCCCGGCTGCGTTTGCGAAAAACCAGTCGCGCGTGCAGCAGCTCTTCACCATCTGGTCCGCCGTGCACGCCAACTGTCGTTATACCAACGACCCCGGTGCCAAGGCGGGCAGCAGCTTTGCCAAGCCGGAGCAGACGGACTGCTGGCAGTTTGCGGATGAAACACAGCGCCTGCAGCGTGGCGACTGCGAGGATTCCTCCATCTATCTGGCGGACTGGCTGATGTCGCGCGGATTTCAGGTTCGGGTCGCGCTGGGCCGCTATGGCGATCTCGGCGGGCATGCCTGGTGCGTGGTGAAGATCGAGGACAAAGAATACCTGCTGGAATCGACGGAAAGCCGCCCTGATCCGAGTGATCCGCCGCTGGCCAGCCGTGTGGGCAGCCGCTATGTGCCTGAGGTGCTGTTTGACCGCTTTGCCATCTATGTACCCACCAGTGCCAGCCGCTCCTGGAAGGGCGACTACTGGTCTGCCAATGCTTGGACACGAGTGGAGCCACGTGCCGAACTAGGCGGAGATCCAATCCTGGCGCGGGCACCTCTCGGAGGAGGTAAATCAGGGCAGAATGTTCTCGACCCTGCCACTTCAGCAGATGCCACCCGCCTCGCGCGCACGACCTTCGCCAGCCCCGCTTCCCCCACGTTTCTCAATATGGGAGATATTCCCGTGGGAGCCAAAGACTGGCGGCAGTCCATGGTGCCGAAGCGTACGCCCTGAGCAAAACAGGAGCGTTGGTGCATCAACATAAGTTGACGCCCTGTCATGGAGCATCCAGCATCTTGTTCTCATGCTCGCCAGCATTGCCATCCTTACGCTGTTCGGCATCCTGCTCATCATGCTGGAAACCTTCCTGCCCGGCTGGGTGGCTGGTATCCTAGGCACGATCGCCATATTCGCCGCCATCTGGCTTGCCTTGATGTCTGAGGAGCTGATCGGCTGGAGTTCCAACCAGCGGGTGGCGCTCGCGCTGGGCATCGTGGTGTTTTCCATGGTGGTCTTGATCGGCTGGCTGCGCTGGTTTGCCGTGAAGTTTTTCCGCCGTGCGCTGACTCTCACCACGAGCATTGAGACCCCGCCTGCTGTCGGAGCCGCACCAGGTACGCAGGGCGTGGCGCTCACGGAACTTCGCCCGCTGGGCCGTGCTGAAATTGACGGCCAGAGCTACGAGGTGCGCTGCCAGAACGGCCTCGCCGCCGTCGGGACGCGTGTCGAGGTAATCGCGGCGGAGCCAGGCAATCTTCTCGTGCGTATCGTCTGAATCGCTTTTCTTTTGCCCAACCCACATACCACCCACTCATGTTCACACTCGAAATATTCGTCATCGGCGCTCTCATCATCGTCGCGCTTGTCCTGTTCCTGATGGTTGCGAAGTTTTTCAATCTCTGGCTGCGTGCGCGCATCGCCAATGCGCCGGTCAGCTTTCCCACACTGCTGGCCATGTGGCTGCGGGGAGTGCCGAATGCCTTGATCGTCGATACGCGCATCACGGCTGCCAAGGCCGGCATTCCCATCGGCACGGACCAGCTGGAAGCCCACTTCCTGGCCGGTGGTGAAGTGACGCATGTGGTGCTCTCCTTGATCGCCTCGGACAAGGCCGGCATCCCGCTCGATTTCAACCGCGCCTGCGCCATCGACCTCGCCTGTAAAGGCACCAGCAAAACGGTGCTCGAAGCCGTGCGCACCAGCATCAATCCGAAGGTGATCGACTGCCCGCATCCCGACATGGGGCGCGGCGGCAAGATCGACGCCGTTGCCAAGGACGGCATCTCCCTGCGCGTCCGTGCGCGAGTGACCGTGCGTACGAATCTCGACCGCTTCGTGGGTGGTGCCACGGAGGAGACCGTCATCGCCCGTGTAGGTGAGGGCATCGTCACCTGCATCGGTTCCTCGTCTTCTTATAAGGACGTCCTCGAAAATCCTGACGCCATCTCCAAGCTCGTGCTGCACAAAGGCGTGGACGCCGGTACGGCCTTTGAAATCCTTTCCATCGACATTGCCGACATCGACGTCGGCGAAAACGTCGGTGCCAAGCTCCAGACCGAGCAGGCTGAGGCCGACAAGAAGATCGCGCAGGCCATGGCCGAAATGCGCCGTGCCGCTGCTGTGGCGCTGGAGCAGGAAATGTCCGCCCGCACCCAGGAAATGCGCGCCCGCGTGGTGGAGGCCGAGGCGCAGGTGCCGCTCGCCATCGCCGAAGCCTTCCGCAACGGCCAGCTCGGCGTCATGGACTACGCCAAATATAAAAACGTGCTCGCTGATACTGACATGCGCAGCAAGATCGCCGGGGAATCCTCCGGCGCGAAATAACCCCGCAGGAGTTTTTTTCACCATGCATCCAATACTGCTGAGCAGCGATGTCGATCCTTTCCAGGTGGCGATCAGTGTCATCGCGGTCTTGGCAGGCTTCGTGAAATGGCTGTGGGAGACCTTTCAGCAGAAGACCGGCGCTGCACCCACACCGCCGCCTGACCCCGAAGAGCAGCGCCTGCGCGAAGCCGCCTGGCGCAAGCAGACCGGGCAGACATCGGCTGCACCGCCACGCCCTCCGCCCGTGGCAGCACCGTCCCCCTGGGATGAACTGCGCAAGGCCTGGAAAGAGCTGCAGGATGTGGCCAAGCCTGCCCCGCCACCTGCTCGTCCGGCGCAGTCGCGTCCACCACCAGCGCAGGCCCAGCGCCAGCAGCCTCAGCGCTCAGCGCCACCCCTGCCGACCCAGCGCCCGCAGCCCCAACGTCAGCGTCAGCAGCAGCCTGCGCGTAGTGCAGCACCCGTGGAAGTACCCACGGTGGCTTCAGTAAAAGCTCCCGCTGTGACGGCCGAACCGCCTGCGGTTGTCCTGTCCAAGCCCGCAGCTCCTGCGGGGTCCATTCTGGCCAGTTTGCGTCAGCTGCGCCAGGATCCCGCCCTCATGAGGCAGGCGATTTTGATGCAAGAGATACTTGGTCCGCCAAAAGCCTTGCAATCCTCCCGTGATTTAGCTATCTAAGGATTCTTCTTTGAGAAATGCCGGCGTGGTGAAATTGGTAGACGCGCTAGACTCAAAATCTTGTATCCGTGAGGATGTGTCGGTTCGAGTCCGACCGCCGGTACTCAAAGAAGCTACAGCAGGGGTTTTGAGGGGGGGCAAATTACCCCTGAAAAAAGCGGCTAAAAAAAACCTGATGGCAGTTTGATGGCAGTTTTTGAACCCTGCACCCATGGGGGAGCCGCCTCACCTATCAGGAAAGGGGGCTTGCCAAGATGCCCAGACAACGCTGACTGGTTGTGGCCAACGATACATATTCGCCGCTTGAGAGATGCTGGGACCTGCTCACGATAGTGCACGTGCGATTCGATAAACATTGCTGACGGGTGCTGCGTCCCGGGACTGGTTCATTGATGGCTGCACTCAGAATCCCTGCAAATGGCTGCTGGAACCAAAGCGAACAAAACCGGACCTGACCGTTTGAGAAAAAGCGAGAACGCTGGGCTTGGAATAAAGAATCCAAGCATGTCTTGGACTGCCTGCGCGAATTGGTCGCTACCGGCCAAGCTCTCCCTGATGACAATCTCCCCAAGTTTGATTATGCGGTTGAGCGGATCCTGGAGTGGCATAAAGAATGGGTTGTCCAGCGTAGCAGAAATGATAAACCCGGATTAGGCAG
>JAPLUN010000483.1 GCA_026397715.1 Verrucomicrobiota bacterium | reverse complement strand
GTTGTCGGCAAGGATCATGCCGTGCGTTTTGATGCCTTCGAGAATGACCTTTGCAGCACCGCTGAATTGGCTCGTGTCAAAGTCCGCCTTCAATCGCACACGCATGCCCATGGGTGGCAGGTTTTCATCATTGTGCGGACTGGCGAAGTGCGTGGCGGGCGGCACATAGGCACGGCGTGACTTTTTGACCGTGAAGCGCAGCGCATGGGCGAGCTTCTTGGTGCCGCAAATCTCATCGTAACGAGCCAAACCGGGCATGATGGGCAAGCCAGTGGCATCGGCACTGGTCCATCCGGCGGGGCGCGGCTTAGGCGCTTTCAGATCAAAGACGCTGCCGCTGTAGGCCTTCCATGCTTTGCCACCGAAGAGTGGAAAGGCGCGGTAGATCTCATAGAGTTTCCAGTTGTCCTTATCGAGCACGAGGATGTGGCGGTCGCCCTCGCTTTGAGCGCCGCCTTCGATCCACGCGTCCGGCGGGATCGGATACGGTCCGGGATCGCTCTCATCTTTGCCTTCGTTGAAGTTCACCGGCACCTTTGGCTGATCACCGCTGACAACGTAATAAGGAATGCCGCCTGGCTGCCCCTGCCACACGAGGCCGAAGTCCTCATGCAGCCCCGTCTCCGCACCGATGGACGCAATGATGGCATCGCTGAGTGGATCGACCTCGTCTTTGGAGACATCGCGGTTCCATTCGTCATTTGCTGGCATGAGCAAAGCGCCGCCAAGATCGGCATTCGGTCCCGTTTTGAGTTCAGGATGCTGAGCAAAGGCACAAACAGTGAAGGTGCAGAGGAGCAGTGTGGTGGTTTTCATGGCGATGATCGTTACAAGTTCAGTCGATGCTGTGGAGGTATTCCTCCAGATGGGTGTAGCCGCCGGGTGTGCGGGTGCTGTTGCGGTCTTCTGGGTCATCGGGGTTGAGTCCGTGCTCTTTCTCCCAGGCATCGGGCATGCCGTCGTTGTCTTGGTCAGCGAGAAGTTTGCCAGCGGCGAGCTTGGGCCAGCCACCGACTTCGGAGGGATGATTGATGATCTTGCCTGTGCCATTTTTTACATCGGACAGGATGCGTTGATCGACCGAATCGAGTTTGGGTCGGGTGGCACCGACATTGGCGAGAACTGCCTCGTAGCTTTCGGCAGCGGAGAGGATCGTCAACGGCGGGGCACTGAATGGGGCGCTCACGGCAAACTTGCGACGATCCATCTTCTCCTCCCAAGGCTTGATGATGGCATCTTCGGGCTCGGTGGCAGCGGGTCGGATCGGGCTGATGTTGTCCTTGGGATAGATCTTCACCTTGCCATCGACCGCCACGCCGCGCTCTGGCCGCGATGAGGGGCCGCTTTTGTAAAGGTTGCCGGTGAGGTTGACCTCCGCGTCATCCGTCATTTCGCCAGCGATCTGACCCCAGTTGTAGATCACGTTGTTGTTCACTTGAAACCTGCCTTTGACCTCCGGGTTGAGCCGTGGATTGCGCTGATTGTTATGGGCGAGGAGATTGCGGTGAATCGTGACGCTCTTGTTTTTGTTGCCAAAGAGCATGCCCATCCCATGCGGGCCTTTTTGATGCACCGAGTCGTGCAGCGCCTCGGAGATGATGCAGTGCTGCACCGTGATATCGCGGGCATCATACCAGCCGCTGATGACTTCATCGGTGCTCCAACTCAGTGAGCAGTGGTCAATGATGACATCGTGGGCGTTCTCCAGCATTTGCAGGGCATCGCCGTTGACACTGCCTTTGATCGCAGGACCAGGTCGGACACGCAGATGTTGAACGATGACGTCGTGCGTCTCGATGTTGATGGCCCCGATGTCCGTCTTGCCGTCGATCTTGATGGCAATGCCGCCTCCAGAAGCTGTCTGGCCGGCAATAGTGACAAATGGATTTCGGACAGTGATCTCTGACTTGAGCGTTATCGTTCCACTCGTGCGAAAGACGATCGTGCGCGGCCCTTCTGTCTCCACGGCTGCCCGCAAACTGCCGGGGCCAGCATCATGGAGGTTCTCGACAAACAAGACCACTCCGCCACGCCCGCCTTTGGCCTTGGCACCAAATCCTTCTGCGCCGGGAAAAGCCAGCAGTTCGTCGGCAACGACTGTCGTCGCGACGCAAAACCCGAATGCGCTGAGGAGGAGAGTTTTAGCTTTGCTCATGATTCAAGGGACGATGGCTCCGCTGACATTCATGGTGCGTGCTATGCCATGAAAATCCGTGGGCAGCAGGTATTTCGCAGCAGCGTGGTCGAGCTTGGCATCGGCGGCGGGTGTGGCGTCATGCTTGCTGCCATCCAGGTTCACATTGGGGAAGTCTTCGAAGCCGCGACCTTTGACGCAGCCGTCTTTGGGGCCATCGCCAAAGACCACGTTGCCACTGCTGCTGACACCCGCGTTGCCGTTGGCATAGTGCAGAGCATTGGCATCGCGGGAGTAGAGGATGTTGTTGGCGAGGACCATGCCTTCGCGGGCGTTCCAGGAGCCGCCACGAAAGGCGTGGGCGCTGTTGAGGATGGTGTTGTGGATGACTTGGAGGTTCAGTGTCTTGCCTTGGTGGTCGGTGCTGGCAAAGCCTGCTCCTGCACCGTTGATGAGGACGTTGTTCCGCACGATGGCCTCGCCCTGCACCTGCATGACGTTGTCCCCGCTGTTGTAGCAGAGATTGCGCTCAATGATGTTCACGGGTTTGCCAGCGGTGCCATAAACGGTGATGCAGGGATAGTTCGTGTCATGCACATGGTTTTCAGCGATGAGATTACCCCATGAGCCCTGCTTCACCTCGATGCCATCGCCTTGATCACCGCGACAATCATGAATGTGGTTCAGCGCGATGACGCTCTCGCTCATGATGTGGTCACCGTTGTTGGCACCGAGATACATGCCCTCGGCATGTCCAGCGCCGTGATGGATGTGATTGCGGGTCAAAAAGAGGCGCTGCGTATCCGCGCTGTTCGCACTGAGGCAGACTTCATTGGTGTGATGAATGTGGCATTGATCGATCCAGACATCACTGCAATGCCCAAGGCGCAGGCCGTGGCTACCACCGGTGATTTCGATGCCCTGAAGACAGAGATACTGCACCGCGCCTCCCTGGCCGATGTTGATGACGTTTTGCTTCGCATCGCCGCGTGTGATGATGACCTGCGCACCCTTGGCGGCCACGATCCAGATCGGCGAATCTGCTGTGCCGCTCACGCCGATGTCCCACATGTGCTCGACGCTGTAAGTGCCAGCGGCGAGTTCGAGCTTGTCGCCCGGTTTCAAGACCTCCACGGCCTTCACAAGTGCCGCTCCATTCGTATCACTGTGCTGGATCACGCGCTTCGGTGGGATGGTGGACCAGGTGGGTTCGTAGCTGGCGGCCAGAGCGGTCGAGGCGAGAGCGATGAATAGGAGAAAGAAGCGCATGGTTGGTTGGGAATGGAGCTGCACGGTTTTTGGCAGTAAGATTTTGGGGCAGTAAAATGGGAGAAAAGGGATTGGAGAATTTTCATGCCCATCCATTTTTCTGCAAAAGGTGAGATCAGGCAGTCTTCAAATCGAGGCCGTTAAGCGTGCTGGTGGCACTGCTGAACTGATCGGTCTCGATACCGAGGTGCTGGAGCATGCTGACATAGAGATTGCAAAGCGGTGGTGGGTTATCAGGATTGAAGGCGAGATGCTGGCCGTGTTTAAAACCGCCGCCAGCGAGCAGGACAGGCAAGTTCTTGGTCGAGTGGCTGCTGCCATCACCGAGGTTGCTGCCGAGAAAGACGGCGGTGCTGTCGAGCAGCGAGCCGCCTGCATCCTTGGACTGGCGGAGTTGCGCCAGCAGGCCACGCAAGGTCTTGAGCGTTTCGGTTTCCACGATCTTGAGCTGCGCCAGTTTTCCGGGGTCTTTGCCATGATGCGAGAGGTCGTGGTGGCCGAGAGTTACGCCTTCAATGGGTGGGGTGAAGGTGTTGCCCGACAGCATGATGGTGATGAGCCGGGTGGAGTCGGTTTGCAGCGCGAGATGGCTGAGATCAAAGAGCAGCCGGGTGCGTCCGATGAGGTCGGCGGCGTTGGTGATGTCGGTGGGTGGCTCGGCATCGACTTTGGGCTTGGGTGTGCGTGCCCAGCGATCGTCATTGACCATGCGCACTTCGAGTTCGCGCACGCTGGTGAGGTATTCATCGAGCTTTGCACGGTCCTCGTGGCCGACTTTGGAACTGAGGGCACGGGCCTGGGATCTCACGTCGTCGAGAATGCTACGGCCATCATCGAGCCGCTGGAGTTGGGCGCGGACGGTGTCGCCTTTGCCTTCGAGAAAGAGTCGGGCAAAAACCTTGAACGGGGAGTTGTCCGCCGGGATGAGCGCTCCTGTGCGTGTCCACGAAAGACCGCCTGCGCCTTCCGCTGACAGCACGAGGCTGGGAAAACGCGTCTCCATGCCGATGCTCTCAGCGGCGAGTTGGTCGAGTGAAATGGCATTGCGAAATCCGGGCCTACCCGCACCCGGCACGCCGGTGAGAAAGCTGGCGGAGGCCTGATGCCCGAGGCCAGAACTCATGCCGGCATGCATGAGGCCGGAGACGACCGTGAAGTCTCTTCGGAAATCCGCGAACGGTTCCAGGTAAGGCGAGGGGGTGTAGTCCGCGCCGCTCTGGCCGGGAATGAAACTCTCCGGCAGAAAGCCGAGCGGAGCACAGATGCAAACCATGCGCCGAGGTGTTTTTGAGCCGCTCGCTGCGAGGCTTTCGAGCCAAGGCAGGGCCATCGTGATGCCAGCGGAGCGGAGGAAGGTGCGTCGGGTTTTCATGGGTAGAGGGGGGGAGGATCACTTCGTTTGAAACAACGCACTCTGAACGATCTCGTGGATCAACGAGCGAAAGCCATACTGCTTCTCGCTCACACGGCGGACGAGGGTGTCGATCTGCGGACGATCGAGTGGCGTGGGCTGGGCTCCGGTGGCGTAGGCGAGGAGTTTTTCGGCGAGATTACGGGCAAGCTGATCTTTGTCTGCGAGGAGGAGTTGCTTGAACTCATCAATGTTCTGGAAGCGGCGTCCGTCGGTGAGCACATCCGCTGGATCGACGGGGGGTCCTGGTCGCACGCGGCGGCCTTGGCTGTCGCGCTCACCATTGTTGCTGAGGCTTCGATAGTGCTCCCGCCAACCGCCGATCACATCAAAACTCTCCAGGGCGAAGCCGGGCGGATCGATCTTGCGGTGACAGCCGGCGCAGGTCTCGACATCGCGATGCTTGGCGAGTTGCTCACGAATGGTGGTGGCACCGCGGATGTCGGGTTCGATAGCCTCCACGTCCACCGGCGGTTTCGCAGGTGGCGTGCCGAGGATGCGCTCCAGCACCCAAGAGCCGCGCAAGACGGGTGAGGTGGTGGTGCCGTTCGCCGTGACTTTGAGCACGCTGCCCATGGTCATGACGCCACCGCGATGGCTCCCGGCAGGCAGGTTGAAGCGACGCATGTCCATGCCTTCCACGCCGGGGATGCCATAGTGTTTGGCCAGCCGCTCATTGAGAAAGGTAAAGTCGGAGGCGGCGAAGTTTGTCAGTGGCAAATCGCGTGTCAGCAGCTCATTGAAAAACAAGCTCGTTTCCTTCAGCATGGCCGTCTTGAGGCTGTCATCATACTCGGGATAGAGCGTGCGGTCCGGCATGGTGGCATCGATGGCACGCAGACTGAGCCACTGACCGGTGAACTCGCGGGTGAAGGCATCGGCCTTGGGGTCCTTCAGCAGTCGCTCCACCTGCTGGTGCATCACCTCGGGCTGATGCAGTTTTTGATTCGCCGCCAGTCGAAACAACTCCTCATCCGGCATGGAACTCCACAGGAAGTAGGACAGGCGACTGGCGAGAGCGTGGTCATCCAGGCGGCCGTGTCCGTCTTTCTCGCGGAAAAACAGAAAGTGCGGCGAAACGAGCACTGCCTTCAGCCCCACACGCACCGCTTGCTCAAAGGTGTGACCGGCTTCCAATCGCTGCCGCACTCGGGCGAGAATCGGCTGAATGTCCTCCTCCATCACGGGACGGCGGAAGGCGCGGCGGGCAAACTGGCGCAGGATGCGCTCGGCATCGGTCAGCGGATTCTGTGAGACGACCTCTCGCCAGTCGGGATCATCCTCCTTGGGCATCTTCTTTTGCTCCAGATCGCCAAACAGAGCCACATGACTCGCTGGCGGCCACGAGTCCATCAGCGGCCCTTCCGCATCCACCCACTGCACCACGAGGCCAGGGCCGTCGTATTTGTCAGCGCCGACTTTCTCGACCATCGGCGGCGTGGCAGGCAGATCGTCGGCGATGATGCGGATGCGATTCTCAGGTTCCAACTGCGCGGTGAACTCGATCACGGTGGGCTTGTCCGCAGGCACTGAATAGTAGTCCAGCAGGTGCTCTTCGGTGACCTCTTTGAAAGTGCCTGCGGTGACATGAAACTTCACCGGCTTGCCCTGGCTCTGAAATCCATACGCGGAGATGCGGAAGCGATACTTGCCACGGAAGGGACTGCGAAAGTTCCACATCGTCACGCGGATGTTCGCCGACTCCCAGACAGCGAAGATGGCCACACCATCTTCGAGAAAGCGATACACGCTGCCGGGCCGCTTCACAGAGGATTCATCTTTGATGTGAAAGCGTTTCTTCACCTGCCAGGGCTTCGATTCATTGACGATGGCCTCATCGAGCACGCGATCCGCCGCATCCAGGTAGCTCCGCAGCAGGTAGGAGGAGGTGTGCAGCGACTCGGCATTGTTGTCGAAACCGTTCGTCGAAGTGTCGGGCGGCAGCAGATCGGCCAGATCGACCTCTACGCCGAGCAAATCGCGCACGGTGTTCGCATACTCGGCGCGGTTCAGCCTTCGCAGCACCACGCGGCCTGGCTTTTCACCATTCTGCGTCTCCGTCTTTGTCGCGCTTTGCTGAATCCATTCCATCACCGCCTTCAACTCATCCGCAGCCGGGCGAGGTTTGTCCTCAGGCGGCATGTCGCCGGATTGCAGTTGATCCAACACCGCAAGCCAGTGACCACGGCTCTTCTTGTCGCTGAAGTCCGGGGCGAGACTCTTCGAATCGAAGTCACCCTTCGGCTTCGCGCCCGAGTGGCATTTGTCACAATGCTGAGCGAAGAACGCACGCGGTTCCGCGCCGGTGGCCAGCGTGATGCCGAGCATCAGCATTGCGATGGCAGAGATGAAAGCAGACCTTGAAACCATGGTGTGCTATCTACGCTTCGAGATGGGCCCGACATACTCCGTGGCGATCACAATGTCATCAAACCACACTCGGTTGTGCAGCGGTGGATTCGTGACGTTGTTCTGGCGGTAGGCGTTTTCGGTCACGTAGTGGCTGAGCATGAAGTAGCTCACAGCGAGTTCCGGCACGGTGCGCCAGCGAAAGCCCTGGAAGGTCTCTGCACCATCCGAAATCACGTCGAAGCCTTCACCCGTCCATTTTCCGGTCTTTGTGCCGGGGCCAATGTGGGTGGCGAGTTTGCCATCGAGCCACAGGGCCAGTTCGCCGTCGCTCTTTCCCACCTCGTTGCATTTCACCATGATCTCGACGCACTGCCATTGGCCGCGTGGTGGTCCGGGCTTGCCCTCGGGCCAGAGGCCGTTGCCCCAGAAGCGGCCGTCGGCGCTCTGCTTCATGTCATGCCAGTAGGTGTAAAACATCCATCCGCCCGGCGCGGGGATGCTGCCGTAACTTCCATTGGGCTCGATGCGGGCGCTGAAGCGCGTGTCACCTGTGGCATGCTTGCCGGCGCTGCCTTGCGGCCAGTTCGTGGGCGGATTGTAGCCGCCGAGGCCGCTGAAGTGATGCAGGAAGGGGGCGTCTTCGGCAAACTTCACATAGAAGCGGGAAAACACCCGCGTCTGGATGGGATCAAGCCGCTTGAAAAGATGCCCGCCCGTGTTTGCGCCGAGCGTGGCGGTGACTTGCAGGCATTGCGTTCCCGCACTGGCGGCGGGATGATCACTCACGAGTTCGAGCACTTTGCCATCCTTGTTCTCGATCTCATTCCAGCGCGGCTTCAGGGCCTCCAGCGTGCCTTCTTCAAAATTTTCCGCGAGCAGCACGGCGGCATGTTTTTCGATGCCGGAGTCACGCGGATGGCTTTGTGAGATGCCGGGGCCTTGGGGCAGCGGTTCGAGAGCGAAGCCCGTGGAGGTGAGAAGGAACAAAAGACGCATGATTTTTTTGGCAGGAAAATTTGGGCAGAAGAGCTTGGGGAAATCTCCCTGCCAAAACGAATCGTCACACGATGCCGAGCGCCTTCTTCATCTCGAATCCTGGGAAAATGGATTTCGTGTCGGCCAATCCCACGCGCTGGGTGAGCACTTCGGTCAGCACGGTGCGGTAGTCGGTGGTGATGGCGAGGTCGGCGCCTTCGTCGAGCTGATCGTTGGCGAGGCCGCGCCATTCGCCGTGCAGCTTGCCTCCTTTGATACCGTTGCCGAGGACCATGTGAACGCCGCCGTAGCCGTGGTCTGTGCCGTCGCTTTGGTTGGATTTGAGCCGACGACCAAACTCGGTGTGCACGACGACGGTCATCTTCGAGTGAAAGCGGCTCATGTCGTTGTAGAAGCTGCTCAAGGCGCGGCTGAACTCACTGACCAGTTCGTTGAAGCGGTATTCCTGGCCCTCGTGTGTGTCCCAGCCATCGTAATCAACCGTGGCGACGCGAAGACCCGCTTCCATTTTGGCGATCTGGGCGAGGTTGCGCAGGCTTTCACCGAGGCTGCCGGTGTCTTCGTAGCTGATGCCTTTTTCCGGCTTGTAGTCCTGCACATTGCCGTCGCCATCACGCGGCATTTTGCTTTGCAGAGCGGTGATGGTGTCGAGCGTGAGCTTGCCGATGCGGTGGATGCTTTCGCTGCCTGCGTAGAGACGTTTGAGCAGCGCGAGTTGGTTTTCGCGACCGTAGGTGAAGTCGCGCGCTTCGCTCATTGAGACGGCGACTTTGGAGTGCAGCAGCGAGTCCGGCAGTTCACCCCCCACCGCCACGGCGGGCAGCAATCCATGCGGCGAGAGCGCTTCGATGGTGCGAGTGAGCCAGCCGCTGGCGATGCTGATGTTCTTCTGATCGGCCACGCCGCGCTCCATCATGTCCTGCGCCTCAAAATGGCTGCGTGAGCCGTTTTTTAGACCACAGGCATGAATCATGGCCAGATGGCCGCTGTCATAGAGTTCCTTCAATGCGCCGGCCTCACGATGCAGGCGCATGTCGATCCCGTTGTAGCCATTCTTGAGCGCGATGCCCTCAAACTTGCCCGCATCCGTTGCTCGCAGCCATTCAGGCCGCGCGGCTATGTAGTCCTTGTCATTCGCTGGGCCGAGGAGGTTCAGCCCATCGCACCCACCGCGCAGAAAGAGCACGACAAGCAGGTGATCACGGCTTTGCGGTGCATCCGCAGCAAAGGTGAGGTTGGTGATGCGGCTGCCAGTGAGAGCAGCGAGAGAAGAGCAGAGGAAGTGGCGGCGGTTCATGGAGATTCCTGTTTGCGGTGAACTAGCGGAGTTGAAATTCGGGAGTGGCGGCAACCAGGGCTACGAATTCGCCGAGGTGCTCGGCGAGGTCGGATTCGTTGAGGCTGATCTCCGCGTCTGGCTCGTGATGACGTGCTTTGCCGTCGTCTTCGTATTCTCGAAACCATTTCGTGAGTTCTTCACGAGTGTGAGGCTCAAGGAGGCCGGGGGCGACGCGATCCAGCCAGTAGTCGGCGGCTTCCTGCCAGGTCTTTTTATCGGCAGGCGTGTTGCGCAGCAAGTTCATGCGCACCACTTCGCCATCGAAGCCGTCCGTGGCGAGATCACGGGCAAATTTCCAGCGCTTGAGCAGGCTGTTGGGACTCTGCCAATAGTCGGCGGTGTCGGGATGGCCGGTAGGCGGGCCCCATTGGAAGAGATGCTGACCACATTCAGCGAGACGATCAATGATATCTTCCTCGGGTCGCACATCCGCACCCGCCGCACGGATAAAGCTGCAGATGAACTCCAGCGGACGCTTGGTCTTCTGTCCAAAAGCACCGCTCATCTCCGGGGCGAGCAGAATCTCGCGCATGACGTGCTCGATTTGATTTGGAGACTTCGCATGTTCGGTCCAGACCTTAGAGACACGCTTCACGAGGTCTTCGTTCGGCTCATCCGCGATGAAGCGGCGGCAGAGTTTACGGCTCAAATAAATCGCCGTGCCAGGATGGAACGCCGCGAGGTCGAGAACGGCCAGGCCATCGGCCAACGGCGGCTGGTTGGCCTCCAATTCGGCGCCTAGAACGCGCTTCTGATAGGGATCATGCCATTGCGCATGGTAGTGGAAGCCGCCGTCATCGGGAAAGTGCTTGTCATCGTCGTAGTCTTCGCCATCGGCGGCAGTCCAGCCCGTGAAGGCACGCGCCGCTTCATACACGTCCTGGTC
>JAPLUN010000077.1 GCA_026397715.1 Verrucomicrobiota bacterium | reverse complement strand
GGTGAGACCCAGTTCGCCTTTCAGACGTTCCAGAAGTGAGAAGATTTGAGCCTGAATGGAGACATCAAGCGAGGCAGTGGGTTCATCCAGCACGACGAAGTCTGGTCTCTGCGCAAGCGCTCGCGCCACTCCGACGCGCTGACGCTGGCCGCCCGAGAGCTGATGCGGATAGGCACCCGCCATTTCTGCGGCAAGCCCGACCTGCTCGAGGAGATCGGCGATGGCTCCGGCGCTCACGCGGTCACCTTGAACACGAAACGGCTCTGCCAACACATCTGCGATCGTAAAACGCGGGTCCAGCGAGGAATAAGGGTCTTGAAACACCATCTGCATTCGGCGGCGGAGGCGGCGCATGTCATCTGGACGCAAAGCCATCAGGTCCGCGCCATCAAAGTGGATGCGGCCGGCCGTTGGCTCAATCAGGCGCAGGACGAGACGAGCGAGGGTTGATTTTCCGCAACCGCTTTCGCCCACGACGCCAGTGATGGAATCACGCGGAATGGTGATTGTAACGTCACGCACGGCGGTCATTTCACGTGATCTCCGGAACAGTCCACCACCACTGGTAAAACGCCGCGTCAGTCCTTCAGTTGACAGCAGTACCCTGCCTTCAGTCATCGCTGCACATATCGGTCAAAAAGGGAAAGTGACACGCCACCACGCCTTCCGGACGCGGCGCGGGAGCTGGAACAGTCCGGATACAGAGGTCCTGGGCCTTGGGGCAGCGGGGATGATAGCGGCATCCCGCAGGATAAGCCGAAACCGCCGGGACTGTACCAGGAATTCCCATGAGCGTTCCCTTTGGCGTTTCAGCACGCGGAATGCAGCCGATGAGCGCCTTCGTGTAAGGATGGGCCGGCACCTCGAACAACGGGCCAATAGCAGCGGCTTCGGCAAGCCTCCCCGCATATAGGACTGCAACCTTATCGCAGCACTGGGCCACGACGCCCATGTCGTGGGTGATCAAGAGCAGTGCCATGCCGCGCTCCCGCACCAGGGAGGCAAGCAGGTGAATGATTTGCGCCTGAACCGTCACGTCCAGCGCGGTGGTAGGTTCATCTGCAATGATGATGTCCGGTTCGCCCGCAAGCGCCATGGCGATAACAATGCGCTGCTTCATGCCGCCAGAAAGCTGGTGGGGATATTGCCGACAGATTGCCTCTGCGTCTGGTATTCGCAATTGCGTGAGCACGTCCACGGTGCGGTGCCGGGCCTCTGCGGCGCTCTTGCCGAAATGCAGGGTGCCAATCACGTCAATCTGCGCGCCAATCGCCTGGAGAGGGTCGAGCGCCGTCATCGGGTTCTGGCTGATGAAGGCAATCCGCTTTCCTCTCAGCGCGCGGTATGCGTGTTCAGAAAGTTGCGTAAGTTCAATACTATCGAAACGGATGGAGCCGGCACTCACCCGGCCACCACTCAGTGGCAGGAGCCCCATGATTGCCATCGCGGTGAGTGACTTGCCGGAGCCCGATTCGCCCACGAGCCCGAGGATCTCTCCTCGGTCGAGCGCAAAGCTCACGCCATCAATCGGCGTCACAGGGCCGATCTCGACCTTCATGTCCTTCACTTCGAGGAGTGCCATTCTCAGCCCAACATCATGCCGCCCGCAGCCGCGCGCGGATGTCGAGCGCGCGAATGAGCGCATCGCCATAGATGTTAATGGCAACGACGGTGATCGCCACCGCAAGCCCCGGGAAAATGATGATCCATGGAGCTTTGAACAACAGCGCAGTGCCGGAGGACATCATGGCGCCCCAGCTCGGCGTCGGAGGCTGAGCGCCCAGGCCAAAGAAGCCGAGCGTTGCTTCCAGGATGATTGCATCCCCCGTGGCCAGCATGCCGCTCACCAGGACAGGGGCAAGCGCATTTGGCAGCAAATGTCCGAACAAGACCTGGCCATGCGATGCGCCGAGGCTGCGCGATGCTTCAACATAGGTCTCCGACTTGATGGCCATGATCTGGGCGCGGGTGAGGCGCGTGAACTGTGCCAGATAGGCAACGCCGATTGCCACAAGTGTGCCCGTGATACCAGGGCCGATGATCGCGACGAGGATCAGCGCCACGAGTATCTCAGGGAAGGACCAGCTCAGATCCACTGCCACCATGATCATCTGATCGAAGCGCTTGCCAAAATATCCTGCCGCAGCGCCAAGCACCATTCCGATGAAAACAGACACACCAATGGCGATGCCGGAGACGGACAGAGAGATGCGGCCCCCATAGAAAAGCCGGGTCAGGAGATCACGGCCGAATTCGTCAGTGCCAAGCCAGTGCGCAGCACTTGGCGGCTGATAAGCCTCCTTCAGCGATTGCACATCATAGGCATAGGGGGTCAGTACAGGCGCAAGGATCGCTGCCAGGACCACAAAGATGATCCAGCCCCCGGCAATTGCACCTTTGGGCGTGCGCAGCGCCCTCATGACGGCCATATCTCGCCACGGCCTCCGGTGTTCACGCGAAAGCAGCTCCGCCGTCATGACATCGACATTCTGACGCGCGGATCGAGCGCTGCCTGCAAGAGATCACCCAGCAGGGTACCCA
>JAPLUN010000580.1 GCA_026397715.1 Verrucomicrobiota bacterium | reverse complement strand
AGCAGTCTCATCGCGGACAAAGACCCCTTCATCGTCATCTCGCTGCTGTTCCGGGGCTATGCGGATCAGAACAAGTTCACGCCGCAGATCGGCGACTATGCGGCCGTGATTCACGAAGGAAAAATCTACCCCGCCATCTGTGGCGACTACGGCCCCAGTTTCAAAATGGGCGAAGCTTCGCTGCTCATGGCCAAAACCATCAATCCCAAGGCCACGCCCTACATCCGGCCCGAGAGCGATCTCAAGGTGACCTACCTCATCTTTCCCGGCACGGCGGAGAAGGAGCGCAGCGCGCCGGATCTTGCGAAGTGGCGTGAGAAATGCCTGGCTCTGCTTGGAGAAGTGGGCGGCGTGGGCGCTGGTTTTGAGCTGCACACCTGGGAAGACCCGTTCAAGAAACCGGAACCACCACCCGTCACGCCGCCACCGACCGATGGCACGGTCCCCCCTGGCACACCAGGAACAATGACAATACCTCCGGCAGTGCCATCTGCCACGACGCCTCCCCTGCCCGGCCCCGCTACGGCCCCGATCATTCTCACTCCCATCGAAACACCGCCGACAGCGACGAAGTCAGGTGATGCAAAAGCCACACCGAAAGCTGCTCCAGCCAAATCAAGTGGTGCGAAAGCGAAGAAAAAGTAGGCGTATCGCAGCCCGCTTTTAATCAAACACCACCGTCTTGTTTTTGACGACAAGCACCCGGTCACGCGAGTGCCACCAGAGTGCTTTGGCGAGAACGGTTTTTTCCAGGTCGCGACCGAGGCGAACGAGGTCTTGGACACTGTCTTCGTGACTGACGCGCATGACGTCCTGATGAATGATCGGTCCTTCGTCGAGGTCTGCGGTGACGTAATGGCTGGTAGCGAGCCAGCACGACGGTGTCGATGCGGTTCTGGCGCAGCAGTTCGATTTGAGCGGCCTCCTGTGCGAGCTTGTTGTCCTTCGTGATCGGGAAGTGATGGAAGGGAATGCCGAAGCGCTCCGCCGCCGGCCGCAGAGTCTCGTGATTGGCGACGATGAGCGGGATGTCCACGGGCAGATCCCCGGATTCATGACGGGCGAGGAGATCGTAGAGGCAGTGGTTCTCCTTGGTGACAAAGAGGGCGATGCGCTTGCGCTGGCTGGCAAAGCTCAGGCGCATCTGCATTTCATGCCGACGTGCCATGGGCTGCAGGCGTGATTCGATCTCTTCATTGTCGAGCGTGAATTTCTCCAGGCTCCATTCCAGGCGCATGAAGAAAGCGTTCTGCTCCGGGTCGATGTGCTGCTGGAGATCGATGATGTTCCCCTGATGGGAGAAAATGAAACCTGTCACATCATGCACGAGTCCGGGACGATCCGGGCAATGGATGAGGAGTGTTGCGATGTCAGCAGAAGCCATGGTGAATCAGGATTACGAACGTGAGGCGGGGAAACGCGTACAAATGCCGTGGCCTTCGATCAACCCCGGAATCTGCTCGGCATGACGGCCCGAGGCGATGATGCACTCCACACCGCCGTGCACAGCGTCCTGAACGGCGCGCAGTTTGGAAATCATGCCACCGGTGCCGAGGGTGGATTTCTCCTCTTCGGCGTGATGGATCACGTCATCGACGTTATCGACGACAGGGATCGGACCCTCTTCGGGTTTCTTGGTGTCGCGCAGAAGTCCGGGAGCGCTGGTGAGGAGGATGAGGACGTCTGCGCCCCAGAAGCGGGCGACGCGGGAGGAGAGCTTGTCGTTATCACCGTAACGCAGTTCTTCAATGGCGACGGAGTCGTTTTCATTGATGACGGGAACCACCTGAGAAAACTCCATGAGGCGATCCAGCACGGCTTTGACGCGTGGCGCGCGATCCGCGTTTTCGAAATCCTCATGCGTTACAAGCAGCTGCGCGACGTGCAGACCGTGATCTCGCAGGAGCGATTCATAGGCGTGCATGAGGTGCGTCTGCCCCACGGCGGCGAGCGCCTGCAGGGTGGTCACATCTGTAGGACGTTGTTTGAAATCGAGAGGCTTCAGGCCGGAGGCCACGGCACCGCTGCTGACGACGACGACCGAATGCCCTGCGCGCTTCAGCAGTGCGACGGCCTCGACGAGTTTGCGCAATTGCACGGGATCGGGTTCAGGCGCGTCTTTACGCGTGAGAATACCAGAGCCGAATTTGAGAACGATGCGCTTGGAGGCCATGAGTCAGGGGGAACGAGGGGCGGCGAATATGGCGGGTTGGGCTGCGATGCAAAGGGCAAAAGCCGGAGAGGTGGCCGCAAAAAGAGGCAAAGCGCTCAAAAACGGAGGCGCTAATAGAGCTGCGCTTGGGCACGCGAATTCGTACCATGTTTGGACATCCAAGGTGAAGGACCAAGTCGGATCCAATTTTTACGCCTCTTTGCGGCCAATCAACAGCTTACCACCGCACCACGGAACTGGCCCAGGTGAAGCCGCCGCCGAAGGCGACGAGGAGGACGACATCGCCCTTTTGGAGGCGGCCGGCCTTGTTGGCTTCGTCGAGAGCGACAGGGATGGTGGCGGCGCTGGTGTTGCCGTATTTGTCCAAATTCATAAACACACGCTCCAGCGGCAGATTCAGGCGCTCGGCGATGGCGCTGATGATGCGAGCATTGGCCTGATGAGGAATGACGAGGGACACATCCGCAGCGGTCAAACCGGCGATTTCCAGGGCCTGCTGGGAGGCCTCCAGCATGCGGGTGACGGCGTGCTTGAAGGTTTCGCGCCCTTCCATGTGGATGGTGTTGGGATGCGACTCGACGTTTTCGGGAGTGATTGGGCAGGCTGAGCCGCCGCCGGGGACCTTGAGGACGTCAGCAAGGGTGCCGTCCGTGCCCATGACCGTGGACAGAACGCGCCCGGGAGCTTCGGTTTCCGATTCATCGGCGCGGCGAATGACCACGGCGCCTGCGCCATCGCCAAAGAGCACGCAGGTGTTGCGGTCCTTCCAGTTGATGAGGCTGCTGAGCTTTTCAGCGCCAATGACTAGCGCGGTGGTGCGGTTGCCCGTGTTGATGAAATGACGCGCGACCTGAAGGGCATACAAAAAGCCGGAACAGGCGGCCGAGATGTCAAAGCAGACGGCATTCACGGCCCCGATCTTCTTCTGCACAAAGCAGGCGGTGGACGGGAAGAACATGTCCGCCGTGACGGTGGCGACGATGATGAGCTGGATTTCCTCCGGGGCCACTCCGGCGCTGGCCATGGCGCGGCGTGCGGCTTCTGAAGCGAGATCACTGGTGGCCTGCTCCGGTGCGGCGATGCGGCGCTCCTTGATGCCGGTACGGGAGGTGATCCACTCGTCCGAGGTCTCGACAATTTTGGACAGATCCTCGTTGGTCAGCACTTTTTCAGGCATGTAACTGCCGGTGCCAATGATGCTGGAGGCGCAAAAGGGCTGGGAACTAGGAGCGGGCATGGAGGGAAATGGAATGGGCGGTGGCGGCGGCTTCGATGTGGGGCCCCACCTGATGTTGAATGGATTCGCAAGCCTGACGGATGGCGTTCTTCATGGCAAGCGGAGATGCACTGCCATGGGCGATGATGGTGATGCCCCGCAGACCCAGCAGCGGCATGCCGCCGACCTCGTCGGGATTGGTGCGGTAGTGGACGCGCTTGAAGGCGGGCTTGGCCAGCAGGCCGCCGATCTTGGTCCAGAAGCCGCTCTTAATTTCGCTCTTCACCATGCTGAAAATGGTGTGGGCCAGCGCTTCGGCGTTTTTCAAAATGACATTGCCGGTGAAGCCGTCGCACACGACGACATCCGGCGGCGTTTCCCACACGTCATGACCTTCGACGTTGCCGATGAAATTGATGCCTGCAGTCTGGCGCAGCAGCTTGCCGGTCTCTTTGCACAGCGCATTGCCCTTTTCGGCCTCGGTGCCATTGGACATGAGGCCGACGCTGGGGTTTTCACGGCCCAGCACATGGCGAGCAAACGCGCTGCCCATGATGGCGTTCTGCACCAGATGCGCAGGCTCGCTGTCAGGATTGGCCCCGGCATCGATCAAGATCCAATGCTTGGTCAAGGAGGGCATGATCGAGGCGATCGCTGGCCGCTCGATGTGCGTGAGGGTGCGCAGTTTGATCAGAGAGGCGGTGACGGCGGCACCGGTGTGGCCGGCACTGACGACGGCATCCGCCTTGCCGTCTTTGACCAAATCCACAGCCACGCTGATGGAACTGTCCTTTTTCTTGCGCACGGCGTCGATGCCACTGTCAGACATCTCAACGACCTGACTGGCGGGGACAATCTCCAATTTCGGACTGAAGACTCCCTGCTTCTGCAGTTCCTGCTCAATGGCAGCCGGAACACCCACCAAAAAGAGTTTGGTGATGGCGGGCAGCGACTCGAGGGCGAGTTTGACGCCACCGATGGGGTTTTGCGGGGCGTAATCGCCCCCCATGACATCCAGTGCGATCTTCATTCCTGCGGTTGCGTGAGAGTCTTCAAAAGTATCGGGAAACAAGTCTTAAAGCGTGCGGAAGCTGGAATGCAAATGAGAGTTTTTGGCCACCTCGGACAAAAACAAACCGGGAGTGCAGTGGCTGCACTCCCGGCTGAAAAAACAAAGGCTTGAAAGAAGCGTTTAGTAAACGCCTTCCACGATGGTTTTCTCCATGGCACCGAAGGGGCGGACGTCGGCGACGCCGTCCCAGGCATAGGGGGCGCGAGGCTTGCGGCGCATGGCTTCGTCACGCTCCAAGAAGCGGGGCATGAAGAATTCCTTGGTGAGGGTGGTGAGTTCCACACGGCCCCAGGCGTCGTATTCGACGGTCTGGTCGGTGTTCTTCGGATCCACCACACGCAGCACAGCGCGGGGCTGAGGGGCGTAGTAGGAGATGGAGAAGTTGTCTTCCGGGGTCAGCGGCACGCTGGCAGCCAGGCCCATGAGGGTGTTGCCGTAGGTGGGGTAGAAGCCGATGCGGTTTTCCAGCACCTCTTCGACGATGAAGCGCACGTACTGAGGCGTCATGGTGGTGCCACCGACGAAGCAGCCACGGATGCCGACGGAGTAGAGATCCACCTTTTCAGCGAGGGCTTCGAGGAGCTTGGGCGTGGTGAAGATGGCGGAGATCTTGCGGTTCTTCAGGATGAGGACGGCCTGATCGATCACGTGGTCCATGTACTGGCGGGCCACGTCGAACTGCTTGTTGGAGATGGCCTTCTTCACGAAGCGGGGGTCGAGATCGACGAAGTAGCAGGAGCTGCCGCGATAGTTGGCGAGATGCTCCACTGCGAGGCGCAGGCGGCGGGGGCCGGTAGGACCGACCATGATCCATGATTCACCCGGCGGGAAGTGCTTGTCATCGAGCTTATGGCTGAACTCCTCGTAATCAACGCGGAAGTCATTCCAGCCGATGCGCTGCTTGGGCATGCCGGTGGTGCCGCCGGTTTCGAAAATGTTGAAGGGCTTGCCTTTGAAGGCGGCGGGGACCCAGACTTCCGGCTGCTGATCGCGGAGCCATTCGTCTTGGAAATGTGGGAAGTTTGCCAAGATGTCCTCGTAGCTGTTCACCTTGCCACGGGGGTCGAAATTGTTTTTGGCCCAGTCGAGCCAAAAGGGACAGCCGGTTTCTGGCGAGAAATGCCAGTTGATGATTTCGCGGACTTGGGTGTCGAGTTGGGTTTTGGCTTCGGCTGGAGTCATGGACGGGACGGGGGATGGGAGCAGGGAATGTGAAACGGGAGGCAGTAAACGAAAGCGGAAATCACAGCCTTTCGATCAAGAAGCGTGAAATAAATTTCAGCAACTTCGTCGAACAGGGGTCAGTTTAAACAAAGCCACCCAATCCACATCATGAAACTCAAGCATCTGCTCTGCTCCGCCCTTGTTCTGTTCTCGCTGGCCTCGTGCGTTGTCGGCCCCGGCTATGGCCGGCCTGTCGTGCGACCTGTGGGCCGCCCCGTCGTTCTGCCCTATGGCGCACGGCCCTACCATCACGGCGGGGTACGAAACTACAATCATCACGGCGTCTGGTACCGCCCACACGGCGGCGGGCACATCATC
>JAPLUN010000648.1 GCA_026397715.1 Verrucomicrobiota bacterium | reverse complement strand
ATCGGCTGCCTCGCCAAGGTGGCGCAAAAAAAACTCACCAAAGCTGGCAGCGCCGAAGCCCAGAGCTTGGCTGAAATCGTCGATCTCATCAGCAAGGCCAACACACGTGCGCGTGAAACATCTCGCGGCCTCATGCCCGTGGTGATCGACTCCGGCGGTCTCATGAAAGCGCTTGAGGAGCTCGCCCAGAGCACCGCCAGGGCCTTTGAGATCGCATGTGATTTTCGTTACGACAATCCGGTGCAGCTGGCCGACAACAAGCTCTCCGTGCAGCTCTTCCGCATCGCCCAGGAGGCTGTCTCCAATGCAGTCAAGCATGGCCAGGCCAGCCGGGTCGACATTCATCTTGCCAGGCAGAGTGGCAATATAGTCCTCCACGTCCGCGACAATGGAGTTGGTATTCCCGATTCGCCGGCCAAAGGAACTGGCATGGGCCTCTTGACCATGAGCCATCGCGCTCAGATGATAGGAGGCACACTCAAAATCGAACCGCGCACCGGCGGCGGCACCCAGGTCATATGCAGCGTTCCCGCACCAGCGAAAAATCTGTAAAGCGACTCGTCCTCATCGACGATCACCCCATCATGCGCCATGGTCTCGCACAGTTGATCCGTGCCGAGGAGGGGCTTGATGTCATTGGTGAAGCCGGCAGCGCACGTGATGGGCTCGAAGTCGTTGGCAAACTCAAGCCCGATCTCGCGGTCATTGATCTCACCCTGCCGGACAAGAACGGTCTCGAACTCGTCAAAGACATCCGCGCCCTGCATCCGTCCACCCAGTGCATCGTGCTCTCCATGCACGACGAGACCCTCTATGGTGAGCGCTCCCTGCGTGCCGGTGCTCGTGGCTACGTGATGAAGGAGGAGGCCGCTGATCACCTCGTCACCGCCATTCACAAAGTCATCAGCGGTGGTCTCTACGTCAGTGAATCTCTCAACGCACGCATGCTTGAGCAGGTCACCGGCGCTGCACGTTCCAAAGCCACTGGCATGGACGCCCTCACAGATCGCGAACTCGAAATCCTTTCGCTCATCGGCAGTGGCGTCCCCACCAAAAACATCGCCGCTCAGCTCAGCATCAGCGCCAGAACCGTCGAAGCCCATCGTGCTCACATCAAAGAAAAACTCGGCATGACCGACGGTGCCTCTCTGGTTCGCTACGCAGTGCAATGGGTTGAAAGCCGCGCGAAAGTGTAGCTTTGTTTTCGGTTTTAAATCATCCTCATGAGCATGGGGGCTGACTCAGGTCTGACCCCGCTTCGCAATCGAGATGATGCACAAATGCAGCGACAAAAAAGGGGCTGCTGTCGACTTCCATTGAAGCGCATTTGCGCAGGGGGCCGAGTGGCTGTACGCAGGGAAACAACCTCAAATATTGATGAAATTTGCGTTGACGCTCCGCAGGGCGCTCTCATAACCTGCTCCTACGGCAACAGCCGCCAACAACACTATGGCCAAGAAAGCAACCAAAGCAAAACCAGCAGCCAAGAAGGCTGCCAAAGCACCGGCAGCCAAGAAAGCTGTCAAAGCACCAGCAGCCAAAAAAGCTGCCAAAGCACCGGCAGCTAAGAAAGCTGTCAAAGCAAAGCGGAAACCCAATCCTGCGCTCATGAAGCCAGTGCAGCCTGACGCGATCCTCGGAGCCGTCGTCGGCAACAAGCCTGCTCCTCGTGGCCAGATCACGAAGAAGCTGTGGGACTACATCAAAAAGAATGGTCTCCAGGACTCAAAGAACAAGCGCAACATCAATGCGGATGACGCATTGAAGGCGGTGTTCGGCGGCAAGAAGCAAGTGTCGATGTTTGAAATGACCAAGCTGGTCTCCAATCACATCAGCGCTTAATTCAATCCTGAATTCCTCACGCCGCGTCCGGTTCACACCTGGCGCGGCGCTTTTTTTTGAGTCGTTTCTCCGCCGTTTGTGAAGCGCGTAGCGCCCCGCTCCTCACGGCGCATGCGCTACGTAGTCCAGCTCCATGAACTCCACCACTTCCGCAATCCAGCGCTCCTGCACGAAGGCCGTGTGTTCCGGATGGTCGCTGTAAAAAGCATAGGCCGCTGCATCCGCAAACTCCATCGAGAGACCAAAGCTGAAGCTGTTCTTCACGCTGGTCTGACGCAGACACTCAAACTTTTGCACGCCTTCGATTTTCGCGAGCTCGCAGGCTGCCAGTAAAAAATCCCGTTCGGCGGCTGAGCCGGGTGCATGCTTGAGACGGAAGGCGACAGTATGGCGGATCATAAGGGAAGGGGAGGTGAATTCAAAAATCCCACCGCTGCACTTTCCCGTTGGCAGGCGCAACTTCAATGAAGTCAATCTCACCATCGGGCAGATAGACACGCAGTGTGCCCAGCGGCCCCTTGTCACCCAGCTCAATCTTCAGCTCCTGCCAGTCACCCGCTTTGACTTCGACCGCCGAGGAATGCACCACGCTGGGATCTGCCGCACCATGCGGCAGCGAGTCAATCTTTCCTGCGCCGCCCGCTTCACTGCGCACGCGCAGTTTCACCGTGGCCGGTCCGTTCATCTTGGCCATCCCATGGCCAAGGAACCCCGTGCCCGCTTTCCCGGTGCTCTTCATCGTCAGAATGCCCGCGCTCACCGTGGCCTTGCATTGGCGCTCCTTCCACGCATCCAGCGGATCAGCCTTTGTCGCAGACACCTTTGCCGCCACGGGCTTGTACGATGGGTTCGGGCGTGGATAAGTGGCCCCAGTGTCCTTGAGAAAGCCGTCAATCAGCGCATCGAGTTCCTTCACCTTGTCAGGCATCGTCGTGGCAAGATCATGCGCTTCGCTGAGGTCTTCGCGACAATGGCCTCGCTCATGCTGGCAGGCTTGATCTTGCCCGCCCAGGCCCACATCATCGGCACACGCGTGCCTCCTTCATACAGCGTGCCTTTGCCATCGCGCAGCGGGGTGTTCATCGTCGGCGGTTGGTCCCCGGCCCACTTGCGCCAGTCAGCTAGGAACTCACTCTTGTTCTTCTCCGCCGCCTCCGTTTTCCCTGTGCCGGGTACATTGCTGTGCGCATTGCCACCGTTGTCGGAAGTGAAAATGATGATCGTGTTGTCGGCAATGCCCTGCTGCTCCAGCTCCGCCAGGATGCGCCCAAAACACTCATCCACGCTTTTCAGCATGGACGCCATGATCGGATTCCCCTGCCGCCCGCTCGGATCTTTCTTCGCCGCAAAGTACTTTGTGTATTCCACCTTGTGCCCCCACGGACCATGCACGCCGTAGCACCACAGATTGAGAAAAAACGGGCCGCCCTTGCTCGCATCGATGAACTTCACCGCCTCCGCTGCCTGTCGGTCCACTATATACTCCCCCTGCGGTCCGTCGGTGATCGTTCCCACTTTCGTCTTGCCGCCGGGTTTGCCATCAGGCAGCACGCCATAAGGCGAAAAATACTCTCCCGGCGGCCCCGGATCCGGGTGGCAGTGAAACGCCACATCAAAGCCCTGCTGCTCCGGCCAGTAGGGCTGTGTAAGGCCGAGGTGCCATTTCCCAATGTGCGCCGTGCGATAGCCCGCCCCCTTCAAAGTCTCCGCCAGCGTGATCTGCGCAGGCTCCAGGTAGTTCTTGCTCTCCGGCATCAGCATCGGTGCATTCGCCGGGCCGGTTTTCGCTAGAAACACATGCCCCGCTGGCTGCGGCGGCTGGTGCCCGCTTGCCGTCGTGATGCCATGCCGGGCCGTGTACTGCCCGCTCAGGATGCTCCCTCGGGTCGGCGAGCAGAGTGGTTGCGAATACGCATTCGTAAACCGCATCGCCCGCGTCGCGAACTTGTCGATGTTGGGCGTTTCATAGTACTTCGAGCCATACACCCCGCTGTCCATCCAGCCCATGTCATCCACCAGAAAGAGCACCACATTGGGTTGGGCCCATAAGGATGAGTGGAGAAGAACAAAGGATGAAAGCAGCAGCAGGGACTTCATGGCCCGCTGTGAACGACAGCTGACTGCATGGAATTGCGCATAAAAACACGCCGCAGGGGAGTGCGGATTCAAATTGCAGCTCAGCTCTTCCACGCTCCTCTCCACCGCAGCATGATAGCCTTCTTCAAGCTGCATCAGCATGGCTCGTCAGTCCGCGCCGAAATCATCGGCGGCGTGACCACCTTCATCACCATGGCCTACATCATGGTGGTGAATCCGGCGATCCTCTCCTTCGCCGGCATTCCCGTGGGGCCCGGCACCGTGGCCACTATTTTGACAGCGGCTGTGGGCTGCCTGCTGATGGCTCTGATCGCCAACCGGCCCATCGCAGTCGCGCCCTACATGGGGGAAAATGCCTTCATCGCCTTTGGTCTCGCCGCACTCGGCATTGGCTGGGAGCAGCGTCTCGGCGCAGTCTTCGTCAGCGGTCTCTTGTTCCTCATCATCACACTGCTCGGCATTCGTGGCTGGCTGGCGAATTCCGTGCCTGCAGTATTGAAACACAGTTTCGCCGTCGGCATCGGTCTGCTTCTGGCCTTCATCGGCCTGTATGAAACCGGCATCGTCACCAGTTTCGTGACAGGCATGCCAACGACGGCATTGCCAGCCGATGCGCACGGCCTGTTCCTCTCTCCCGCAGTCCCCGTCAAAATCGGCAATCTGCGCGATCCTCAGGTCCTGCTCGCACTCGGCGGCTTCCTGCTCATGACCGTGCTCATGATTCGCAAAGTGCGTGGCGCACTCCTCATCGGCATCATTGTCACAGCGTTGATCGGCGGCGCGCTCGGCTTCGGCCACATGCCCAAGGCCATCGCTGCGCTGCCCTTCACCGGTGAGTATGATCTGAGCCGCATCGCCTTCAAACTGGACATCACCAGCGTTCTCCAGCTCAGCTTCCTGCCAGTGCTGCTCACCCTCTTCCTGATGAGTTTTCTCGACACCCTCGGCACACTCACCGGACTCGGTGCCGCAGCGGACTTGCTCGATGAAAAAAGCAACTTTCCCCAGGTGGAGCAGCCCATGCTCGTCGATGCGCTCACCTGCATGTTCAGCGGCCTCGTGGGCACTTCGACCAGCGGCGCCTACATCGAATCCGCCACCGGCATCAGCGCAGGCGCACGCACCGGCCTCGCCTCGCTCGTCACGGCGGCCCTGTTCGCCCTCTCACTGTTTTTCATCCCCTTGATCGAGCCGCTGCAGCAGCTCCGCTTCGCCTACGGCCCGGCCTTGATCGCCGTTGGCGTGCTGATGACCGGCTCCGTGCGTCGCATTGACTTCGATGATCTCACCGAGTGGGTCCCCGCCTTCGTCACCATCGTGATGATGATCTTCACTTACAACATCGCCAACGGTCTCACCGCCGGTCTGGTCGTGCACCCTGTCCTGAAACTGGCCTCAGGCCGCGCACGCGAACTGAACGCCGGCATCATCGTGCTCGCCTTGCTCTGTGCCGCTTACTATCTTTTCGGCCTGCCTCATTAATCATGCTTTCTCCCGCACTCTTTCTCGGCCTGCTTTTCGTCGCCAGTGTTCTTTACAGCTTCACGTTGATGTGGCTGTCATTGCGCCCTTGGGTGCGAGCCCGGGATCAGCACTGGACGGAACGTGCACGCTGGCTGTGGCTGGCACGCAAGACACGCACCGCCGTTGCCATGAGTGTCATCGGTCTTGGTTTGATCTTGCGCCATGATCTGGCCGCTGATGTGCCTGATGTCGGCATGGTGCTGTTCTGTGCGCTGGGCGGTTTTTTCACCGCACAGTTTTTCATCGACCGCCTTGTTTGGCCCGGATTCACGCTGCGTCTGTGGCTGAAGCAGACGTTGTGGATGCTGCTCCTCACTTCCGCCTGGCTTGGCGTCATTGTCTGGGCGACCATCTCCACTTCCGAAAATCTTGAATCGAGAGACTGGCTCAGGCTGGGTGTGGCGGCCGTGTTGCTGGTCCTGATTTACTCCGGCGTCTGGTTGCGTGCCCTGCCTGGACTCGGTGCAAATCCGCACACCTCCCGTCTGCGGCAGATAGTCGATGAAGTGACCGCAGCATCCGGCGTGCCCCCAGTCCGTGCGTGGGTGATGGATGCCATCATGGCCAATGCTTTTGCCTTGATGTACATCCGCAGCATCATCGTTACCTCGCCAGCGATGATGGTACTGGACGATGCCGAACTGCGCACACTCGTGCAGCATGAAATGGCGCATCTCTGCGAATCCATGTCAGTACGCTGTTCGAGAATGCTTGGCGGCCTGAGCTGGCTGGGTTTCGCATTCACCCGTCCCGTCGTGCACCACTTCCAAATCGGTGGCGTGTTTTGGCTTTTTATCGGTGTTTGGCTTGTGCGAAAATTGGCCGCGAACACCGCCAAGCGCATGGAAAACCGCGCCGACTCCATGTCCGTCACAAATGAAGCCGAAGGTCCGGTCTACGCCCGTGCTCTTGAGAAGCTCTATCAAGCCAACCAGATGCCCGCAGTGATGACGAAACGATTGGCACACCCCGATCTCTACGATCGCATGACATCCGCCGGCCTCACTCCCGCCTACCCTCGCCCAGCTCCTCCCCCAAAGCGCCACTGGACCTTCTTCGCCGCCCTCATTCCAGCCGCCTTCTGGCTCGGTGTAAAAATGGCCGACAAATTCTGACGGCCATTTTTCAGATCAGCGGCTCGGAGAAAAACCACTGTCAACAATCGTCAACCACCGTTAACTCCCTCAAGAATCCCACTGGCTTCGCTGCACGCCGATGAAGGTCATACCGAGGCCAACCAGCACATGCACAAACAGCACGAATCCAGCGATCCCGGGCCCGATCAGATCCGTGGAGGTCACCTGCTTCACCGCGTCATAAAAGGCGGTGCTGCGCATGCTGCTCAGGCTGCCGCTCCAGCTCCAGAAGGCGACCACAAGCGGCTGCACCCAGTTCTCCAGCCAGTCTGGCAGAGTGAGCACCGCACCCGAGAGCGGAAGCTGAAAGCCGACCAGATAGATGCACAGGATCGTGGCCTTTTCCGGTGTCTTGCTCATGGCCGAGATGCCCAGACACACGCTGGTCATCGCCGCTGAGGCCAGCACCAGCAGCACCAGCTTCGTCACCAGATCTCCAGGCAGCCCTCCGGTTACCATGTCCACGAAAAATCCCATCCATAAACTCTGCGCCAGCACGAACATGCCCAGGAAGATTACCTTGCTGCCGATGTACGCGAACGGGTGCAGCCCACCAAGTTTCTCGCGCTCCAAAATCAGTCTTTCAGAGGCGATTTCCCGCGCCGCGTTGTTGCTCGCCATCAGTGTTACCAGCACCACCTGCAGCATGATGAGGCCGGACACCAGACCTCCCGCCTTGAGCTGCTCCTCCTGGTGCTGCTTCATCTGCTGATACTCCTGCTGGATGTTGTCATCCTGATGCGTCGAGAGCGCCCGCAGCGGCTTGATGCCGTCCAGCGCGAAAATCACGACGAGCAGCGGAAAGCCGAGCAGCATGGCCAGGTGCAGCCACACCTGCGCCTTGTCACGGCGGAAAATGGTCCAGCGCCGGCGCAGCAGCTCAAACAACTGCGTCATCATGGAGGGCATTTCGACCGGCGGCAGATCCAGATGATCAGACGCCTCAGCGTGCTCTAGTTTTGCCACCGCACGCTCCTCACGCACGGTGGTCTTGGAAGGGCCGCTGCTTTTCTTGGCCTCCTTGTTCTCCTCCTCCTCAGGCAGCACACGCGTGCCGTCGAATCCATGGCGCTTGTAATAGGTGTCACGGTGCTTTTCCCATGACTCATGCCAGTCCCCGGCCTTGCGCTCCGTGAGCTTGAGATAGACCTCTTCGGGGTGCTCGGCTGCAAAGTAATGCATCATCGCCTTCGGCGGGCCATGATAGGTCAGCACTCCCTGATACATCACCATCACGCTGTCATAGGCGTCCAGGCTCGCAAGGCTGTGCGTGACATTGACCACCACACGCTTCGGATGCCCGCGCGAAAGCACGCGCAGCAGATTGGTGATCTCGTTTTCGGATTTCGGGTCCAGTCCACTCGTGACCTCATCGCACAGCAGCAGACAGGGGTCGGTCACCAGTTCCAGCGCCAGGCCCAGACGGCGTTTCTGCCCTCCGGACAGCACCTTCACCTGTCGGTCGGAGAGATGGGTTAAACCCGTCACCTCCAGAATGTGATCCAGCGCCGGGATGAAATCTTCCGTCTGTGACAGCTGCGTCCGCAGCACCATCGCACTGGCGATGCTTTCTTCCACCGTCAGCAGGTCATACGCCACGCTGAACTGCGGCACGTAACCCAGATCTCCAGGATGCAGATCCTCCTCATCACTCAAATTCATGCCATCCCAGAGCAGTTCTCCGGACGTCTGCTGCTGAATGCCGGTGATCACTTTCAGCAAGGTCGTCTTGCCACAGCCCGATGGCCCCACGATCGCCACCAGATGCCCGGGGGGAACATTGAAGCTCACTTCTCGGAGCAGGTGCAGCGTGCTGTTCTCCGAGTCTTGCGGACCTTCGATATCAAGACAAACGTTGAGAGCTTTGAGCATACAGGTTAAATAGGTTTCTGACACTAGGCCGGGGAGTCCTGCTCTGGCGACGAAAAAATTCAATCCACCACCAAAATGCAACGCCGCAACAGACCGGGTCAGCGTCCCTCCTCCACTTCTTTTCGCTGGCTGTGGTGGCTGGCGGGATTGATCCTCGTCAGCGGGGTGATTCTCGTGCTGCTGGCTCCCACTCTCGTTACCAGTTACATCCGTGCCTATGTTCAGAAGGATGATTTCCGCCAGAAGGCCGAGGATCTGATTGCCGCACGCATTGACGGCAGCGCTCACATCGCTCCGATCACCTGGAACGACGACACCGCCAGCGTCACCGAAATGTCATTTTCCAATTCCGGCTGGAGCGTGGAAGCGGGAGGCCTGCGTGCCGCCCTCGATTTCGGTGCCATCCGGCAGGGAAAGTGGAGCATTCAGAACGCCGGAGCAGACGATCTCACGCTGCGCCACACCGCCGCCACGGACAGTCCGCCCGCTGCAAACGCCGCCAAATTCGACGACAGCAACGATGGGATCCCCTCCTTTCTGCGCCGCTACATCCCCACCCAAACGCGCATCAGCGGCTTCGAGGTCCATCGTTTTGTGTTTGAACAGGCAGGATGGAAGATTGCAGACTCCCAGCTCCGCTTAGGTGATTGGCACACCGGTGAAGTATCCGTGTCCGCCAAATTGAACGGCGGTAAATTGCAGACTCCCATCCTGGCTCCTCAGCAAAAAGAACCGCTCCAGTTTGATCTTGCCCGGGCCACGCTGCGTGTTGCAGACACCCAGTTTCAGATCAGTGACGCCGCCTTGCGTTGGAAGCAGGCATCTGAGGCCACTCTGCGGGGTTCCGTGAAGTATGACACCGGCGCATGGCAGATCTTCACCCATGTCAAAGCCGTCCCCACGGATGAATTTCTCGATGCCTGGTGGAAACAACGCCTCTCCGGCAAGATCGAAGGCGATCTCGAAATGGCCGGCGCACGCAATACCCCGCCAGCATGGAAGGCCGATCTTTCACTCAAGGACGGCGCGCTCACCGGTCTGCCCATTCTCGACAAACTCGTGACCTACACGAACACCCACAGGTTCAAACGCCTCGTGCTCGACATCTGCAGCGCCTCCATCCGGCCTCAAGGCGACGCCCTGCGCATCGAAAAAATCATCGTGCAGTCCAACGGCCTCCTCCGCATCGAAGGCTCCCTGACCATTCGCGGCCGTGCTCTGGAGGGCGATTTCCTTCTCGGCGTCACTCCAGAAACCTTGAGCGGCATCCCCGGTGCCAACAGCCGTGTCTTTGTGGAAAGCAATCCAGGCGCGCCTCCCGGCCTGCAATGGACGCGGGTGCGCATCGTCGGCACGCTCGACGCCCCCATGGAGGACCTCAGCAGCCGCCTCATCGGTGCTGCCGGCATGTCCCTCCTCCTTGATACCCCCGGCGCTATCGTCGGCCAGGGGGCTGAAACCCTGCTCAAACCGGTGCTTGGCGAGGACGCCGCCAAATTGCCCGGCAAAGTCATCAACGGCGCCAGCGGGGTCATCGAAAACGGTGTGAACGCCGGAGCCGGCCTCCTCAAGAGTGTGCTCCCGATCTTTCCAGGAAAATAGCCTTGTTGGTGGTGTCGATGTGGCGGACAGCCCGCCCGTCTCCGAGCCGGTGGCAAACACACCACCACTGGAATACCCCTGAATGAAGGCTGTCCGGGGCGTTTTTCCCCGCTAAAATGATCGCTAGCCCAGCGTGAAGTGGTCCGCACATTCCATGTGCGGTTCGGGATCAGTGGCCCATTTCTCTCGTTGCATCCAGGTTCCTTGGAAATGACAGGCAATCACACGACGCAGCCAACGGGGCCGCTCCGCCGTCCGGGCCATTTTAAGAGTTGGTCTAAAGACTCGCGCTGCTATCCAGTAACAAGGCGATTGAGGTGGTTGCACGGGTAGGATGTGCCGCTAGCATAGGTTCTTCCCATGTCCGCATCCCCTCCCATCTCCTTCGCCGCCCGTGAGTCGAAGCATGCCATTGAAGAAGGCATGCTGTTTGCCCCAAAATTCGATGAGCATGGCCTCATGCCTGCGATGGCGGTCGATGCTGAGACCGGTGCGCCTCTCATGCTCGCCTACATGAACGAGCAGTCCCTCAAAATGACGCTGGAACTCGGCCAGGCCGTTTATTGGAGCCGCAGCCGCAACCAGCTCTGGCACAAAGGTGCCACCAGCGGCGAGTTTCAGGAGATCATCGACATCCGCACCGACTGTGACCAGGATGCTCTGGTCCTGCGTGTCAAACAGCACGGCGGCGGCTGCTGCCACACCAAGCGTCCCACCTGCTTTTATCGCATCGTCAAAAACGCAGACGGCGAAGCACTTTTGGAATCAGTGGAATAAGCGGGCTTCTTGGCAGCCAGCATCTGATAGCTTTTCCAAAAACTCATTTCCGAGCGGCCGTCGGTCACTTGTTTGGGGATGACGGGCTTCGATGGCGCCCGGCTGCGGGCAGCCAGCAGCCCTGCCTAATGCTTGGAGTGCAAGCCTTCATGGCGTAAAGGTAGGGGGGGGTCCTCCAACCGCCGTCGAGTGTCCCCAAACACCCTTTTCGGAAATCACTATCGAAATTCGCTGTAGCGGCCTGCTGAAAACTCCATCTGGATTCTTTGTAGCACCAGTCAGCTGGAAGAGGGATCATCTTGATCCCTCAGAACTCCGATTGGTCTATCCCTTCCAAATAACAGTGGGCCATACCAAGATGCCCCATCTTGCTTGTCACGCTTCGATCACTCTCAAATTCTCACCAACGGGGTTGTTCAATAACAAGCCGTTAGCGAGTCAGCACCTTAGCGGCTGCCAGGAACCATGCCGCCGTATTTGGCGTTGCCTTCCCAGGACCGCGGACGGTTCCACGGGAGGCTGCTGTACTGACTGCCATCCGGTCCCACCACTTTCTTGCGCTTCGGTTCATCCGAAGCACAGGAGGAAAGGGAGCATGTGGCGGTGATTGCCAAAAGCAGAAAGCTGAGCAGTCGTGTCTTCATGAGGTTCTCCCTATGCACGAGACAAATCAGTTTTGCACCAAGTTTTCGAGGATCACCCGATCTCCTGGCATGATCACCTGACCATTGACGACTGCATCCGGCACGATGGCGGCCATCGAATTTTTGCCATCAACCGTCATAATGCTGATCTTGCCGACGGTCTGTGCGCCACGGGTGACAATCAATTTGGTCTGCTCGGTGAGACCCGTGAGCTTGCCTGCATCAATGATCACAAAACCCCAGTCATAGTTCACAGCGATGACGCGGGAGCTCAGGCTGTTGCGCTCGAAGTTTTTGCGGCGGTCCTCGATTTTGTGCACCACTTCATCCAAACGCTTCTGGATGCCCGCGACCTTGTCTTCCTCAGCGGCCACTTCTTTCTTCTTGAGTTCGGCCTGCGCTTCAAAGTCGAGCTTTTCCTTCTTCAGCTTTTGGATGCCTTCCACCATCGTCTCAGGCTTCATGCCCTGCGGGAGATCTTTGAGGAGGTCGTCCTGTTCCAGCTTCTTTTTCTCTTTCACCGCAAACTCTTCCTGCGTGCGTGTGATTTCTTCCTGGGTTTGAGCCAGCTTGTTCTTCTGCGCCTTGAGCTTCTCTGCTTCGACGTCCAGATCCCCCTGTACGCGGGCGATGTCTGCCACCAGCTTGGGCACTTCGCCCGAGCCTGGACGAAGCAGCTTGTCTTGGGCGCTCTTTTGACTCGTGATACTGGCGTTAATCCCTGCCACTTTGGTGCGAACGTCGGCAAACTCACGCCCGTTTTGATAGGCGAAGAAGCTGGCTACGAGGATCACCACTGCGCTAAGGATGAAAAGAACTTTGGTCATGGGAAAAGGGGAGGGCTGGGAAAGGTGTCAGGCGACTAACGGATGTCTGCGATCACTTGGCGGCCGGTGGTGCCGTACCAAAGGGGTCCGCAGTGCTTGGTGCTGGCTTGGCGCCTCCGGCTGGAGGTGTCGCAGGCGGGGCGGTGCCAAACGGATCAGCGCCCATGGCAGGAGCCGCAGGTGCCGCTGGAGCCGGGGCCGCAGGGGCTCCAAAAGGATCAGCACCCATGGCGGGAGCTGCAGGAGCTGCGGCCGGAGCTGGCGCTGGCGCACCAAAAGGATCAGTACCCATCGCTGCACCTGCTGCAGGAGGAGTCGCGGCTGGGGCAGCCCCTGTCGTACCGGTGGCAGGAGCGGCTGCTCCATCGGCCGTTTTGGCGGCAGTGGTCTTGGCGCTCTGTTCAGCTGCCGCCACCACAAGATCACCCGAGCGAATGTGCTCGCCTTCTGCAAGGCTGCCTTTGACCAGATCGGCCACGGAGGAATTCTGTTCCACATCACGCACCCGCAGCTTGGCGACCACGTCCTTGCCGCGTTTCACTTCGAGATCCGCATTGGCAAAAACACCACCACCATTGCCCTTGTTGAGCACCACAAAGCCCCAGTCGGTATAAGAATAGGCGACTTTGGCGGTGAAATCATCGTCCACAATGCCGCGCCGGCCACGGGCTTCGCGTTCTTCGGCCTCTTTGGCCGCATTGGTCAGGCTGGTGATTCTTTCCTGGGCGGCAGCCAGATGCTGAGTCTGGTTGGCCAGTGCTGACTCGGCTTCAGCACGTTCTTTTTTGATGGCTTCAATCTGAGCCAGCAGCTTTTTGATGTCGCCAGCTTCATCAATCACCTTTTGGTTCTGAGCCACCACCTTGGCGGTCTGCTCCAGATTGGTTTTCACCGCAGCCAGTTCCTGCTCGGACGTCTGCACCTTGGCGGCAAAGTCTGCCACGGAAGTTTTCGTGGTTTCTAGCTCCTGATTCGCCATGTCGCGCTGCGTCTCACGGCTCTTTTTCGCCTCTTCTGCTTTGGCGATGTGGGCCGTCATGGCAGCCAGGTTTTCATTGGCGAAACCCTCGCGTTTACGCTCCTCCACGAGCAGTTTTTGGTTTGCCCAGGCAAAATAGCAGGCGGTGCCAAGACAGACGGCAGAGAGAGCGGATAGAATTTTCCAGACCATACGAAAAGCGTAATTTGAGAATTTAAAGACTAATTTTTACCGGAACCACCGGGTTTCGACAACACCAATTTTCACCCATTTTGTCTTTAGGCTGCAATCTTGCTTGTGCCCGATGAGCCCAGCAGCTAGAACACCATCGTCAGGGACCGCGGATGTTCAGCTTGCGAACCCCGCCAGGTCCTGACGGAAGCAACGGCAGCCTGCCTGTCCATGTCGCGGTTCCCTGGCACTTTAATTAATTTCATTGCGGTCAAACTTCCGCAATGCCGGTCAAATCCGTCCGAATTCGCTGATTCAGCGCTTCGATCTCCGCCTGAGACACTCCGTCTCCCCTCCATGCCAGCGTCACCGTAATGAGCCCGGCATAGTCAGAGACAAAGATGCCCAATCCCGGTGGAGTGCTGACGCTCGGAATAGTGCAGATGTTTTGCACCGCTGCTCCCGCAAATTCTTTGCGGCCTGGTAGAAAGGAGCCCGTATGCGAATGAAACAGGCTGCAAATCTGCCCCATGTTCGTCCAGCGTACCATAGGTATGAATGAACTCAGCGGCAGATGGGCCGCCAGTGTCGTCAGTGCCTCGGATGCCTGGGATCTCTCCTGCTTCATTGCCTCACGGTATTTCTCCAGCACATGCTCGACCGCCTGATCCAGCGTGCCCAGCGCCCCGGCATCCAGAAACAGCGGCATGGCGCCCATGTGGTTGCCGAAAATCAGCTCACGGCTTCTACCCCGCAGCTGCATCGGCAGGTGCAGGTGGATCTCCGGACTGTGCCAGGCACGTTGTACATGCAGCAGCCGCAAAGCACGTGCGGCGATTGCCGCGTAAAACGGCATCTGCAAAAAGTCGCCGCACAACGCGCGCAGTCTCGCCATGGCCTTCGCAGACTCCTCCCTGGAAAGTTCGATCAGCCGGTATTCAGGCCGTCCGCCGGTGGGCATCCCCTTCATCCATGCGGAAAGACATCCGGCAGAGGTCATCTCATGCAGTCTGTCAGTCAGCGGTTTGGCTCTCTTATAAACGCGGGCCATGCTTTCATGCGGCGGCATTG
>JAPLUN010000316.1 GCA_026397715.1 Verrucomicrobiota bacterium | reverse complement strand
GCAAGATGGAGGCCAATGTGCATCTCCTGGCCAACCCCAGCGAAGCCTGCCCTGCCAAGTGGACTCCGGGTTCCAAGACGCTCACGCCTGGCAAAGACCTCGTGGGCAATGTTGCTGCTGCGATGGCCTGATTGATCAAGCCAAATGATTCACACAGCCTTGCGGATTTCGTCCGCAAGGCTGTTTTATTTTCAGAGCTCCTTTGCACAGCAATCCTGGCAGAAGTGCGCGCTGAGATGCGTTGAGTGAGGCATGAAATTCGCCTCGCTGCTTTCCGCCTTTTTGTTTTCCGTCGTTTCTGTCTGCGCTGGCATTACGATCGGGAAGTTTGACATGGCATCCATTCGCGACACCAAAACGCTGGAAACGAAAGTCATCGAAGACTGGCATGCGAATCCCAAAGACGCCGCGATTCGGCAGAAGATTGTCGAGATCACGGTGTGCGAATGGTGGCACGGGATGAAGGTGCGGCTGCCAGTGACTTTCCTCGCGCCCGCGACGGGTGTTTGCACCAATGTGCTGATCGAGAACACGGGGTTGCAGTTGAAGCCTGCGGCGGCGTCTGGTGCGAAGCTGCGTCTGCTGAAAGAGCAGGGCGTCGGACTGGTTTTCATCGGTATGGTGCCGATCGATGCGATGGAGCCTGTGGGAAAACTACACCTGATGATGGAGGAGCATTTCATCCAGACGAAGGACACGCGCTACACGCCTGCGTGGATCTGGGGCATCAGCGACATGCGCGCACTCACGGCCGCAATTGCGGAAAAGGAGGTGTTTCAGCCGAAGAAGGTGCTGGCCACCGGGGGCTCCAAGCGTGGGGTGGCGACCGCAGCGGCGGGCATTGCGGATGATCGTGTCACCGCCATCATGCCTGTGGTGGCACCGGTCATCGAAAGCCCCGGTGGTCCCTACGTGGAAGGAGTGCTGTCTCCGGAGATCACGAAGATGAACGAGGAGTTCATAGCGAAGATGGCCGACCCTGTGGGCCGTGAAAAATTGCTGGTGCGGCAGAAGGCGCGCTCGGACGAACGCATCACGGTGAAAATGGCGCGTGATGCCGGATGGAGTGATGCCGAAATGAAAACGGCGTGCAATGCCGCGTGGGAAGCCTGTCGCACGACGAACTACCTTGATGTGCTGAAGCAGCGTGGCACCGAAATTTTCTACAATCAGGGCTCCAATGACAATGTGAGTCCCGGTCTTGTCGAGATGGGCCGCCTCTTCCCGCAAGTGCCTGTGTACATTGTTCCCGGCGGACAGCATGGCGGAGCGAAGGAGGCAGGTTTTGTGAAGTCCGTCGGTGGTCTGCCGGAAGTGGATGAAAATCTCCGTGCCTTCGCGCTTCATCACTTCTTTGGGACACGTCACATGGTGGCGCCGCCGCAGGTCACCACGAAGTGGGACAAGGCCGCGAAGCGTCTCGCGGTGAAGGTCGTTTTTCCCGATCATAGCGAGCCGCAGGAAAACACCGTGTGGTGGTCTGTGAACCGCCACCCCGATTACTCAATCGCCATGGAGTTTGATGCGTGGTCTTCAGCGCCGCTGGAAAAGACCGGTGCAGATACTTACAGCGGGGAAGTCTCCATCGAAGGTGACGTGAAGACACTGGATGTCATCACCGTGCACACGCAGGAGGAAAACGGCTCCACGCTGACGGTGTCGAGTCCTGAACGACCAAAAGGCATGCGGTGTTTGGCGGGATGCCGAGTACCGAGGCCTGGGCTGCTGAGGCGTTCACGGCGCGGATGGATTCGTGCGCACCGGAGATGGTCAGGCGGCACTTGGTGGTCCAGAAGCCGTAGAGCGAGCCTTTGGCATCGGCCTTACTCATGCCGGTGCAAAAGCGCGCCACGATGTGCCTGCGTTCGTAGATGACGGGTTGTCCGTCTGCGAGGCGAAGACGCTCAAGATAGAGCAGTGGTTCATCGGGTGGCACCTGCAGGGCTTGAGCCACGGATGCGGGCGCATCGGTGGCTGAGAGCTTTTGCAGGGCGATGACCTGCGTCCCCGGCTTCTTCCCTGCGGCTTTGGCTTTTTCCGTGAAGCTGACGAGATGCTGCAGATCGTAATCCAGCACGCTCCCGCGCACGAAGGTTCCCGCACCCTGGCGGAATTCCAGCAGGCCGGTCGAAACGAGACTGCTGAGCGCCTTGTTGGCGGTGGGGCGGCTGGTGTCGAAGCGCTCGGCGATCTCGCGTTCAGTCAGAAACTTGGCCCCGGGAACGAACTGGTGGCTGCGGAGGAGTTTCCGCAGTTTTTCGATCAGTTGTTCGTGAAAGGATACTGGCCGGGCCACAGCGGAGACATTGGGATAAAATGGGGCTTTGACAAGTGGCTTAGCCAATTTATAAATTGGCTTAGCCAATCGCACTCTATGAAATACAGCTATTCCGACCTTGCCAAGATGATCGACCACAGCCTGCTGCATCCCACGATGACGGACGCGGACCTCGAAGCCGGGTGCAGGCTGGCGGCGCAGTACCAGGTGGCGTCGGTGTGCATCAAGCCTTATGCCGTTAAGCAGGCGGTGGAATGGCTGCGTGGCTCAGGCGTGCTGGTCGGTTGTGTGATTGGTTTCCCCCATGGGAACAGCGCTACGGAATCCAAGCGCTATGAGACGGAGCTGGCCTGCAGAGACGGCGCGAACGAGATCGACATGGTGGTCAATCTTGGCAAAGCGCTGGGCGGTGACTGGGGCTACGTCGAGGCCGATGTGAAAGCGGTGTGCGATGAAGCACACAAACATGGTGCGAAGGTGAAGGTGATTTTTGAAAACGATTATCTGACCAATGGCGGTGCGGGTCTGAGCAGCGACGACTTCAAGCGCAAGCTCTGCGAAATCTGCGAACGCGCGGGAGCAGACTGGGTGAAGACGAGCACGGGCTACGGTTTCGTGAAGCAGGCCGATGGCAGCTACAATTACAAAGGGGCCACGGAGCATGATCTGGCGCTGATGCGTGCCAGCTGCAGCCCCAAGGTGCAGGTGAAAGCAGCGGGTGGGGTGCGCGATCTGGACGGGCTTATCAAAGTGCGTGACCTCGGCGGATCACGCTGTGGCGCCACGGCAACGGCGGCGATGATGGACGATTACCGCAAGCGTGAAGCTGCGGGCACGCTGGAAGGTGCAGGTGGGAAGATCGGCTCAGGCGGATATTGAGACGGTGAAAAAATAATTGTTTACAAGTGTAGGCGTAATTGCTTACACTTGTAAACATGAGCAAAAAACCTGTTCAAAGGACGGCGCCCAAGGCGCAGGAGTCGGTGGCGATCACCGATGCTGAGTGGGACATCATGGAGTTGCTGTGGGAGAAAGCTCCCCGCACCTCCCAAGAAATTGTTTCCCTGCTGGAAGAGGGCAGGGAATGGAAGCGGGCGACGGTGGTGACGCTGCTGGCCCGGCTGACGGCCAAGGGCGCGCTGAACACGGAGCCGCAGGGGAACCGCTTTCTTTACACACCTGCCGTGGAGCGCTCAGCCTGTGTGGCGGAGGAGACGCGGAGCTTTCTGGATCGGATGTTTGGCGGCGCGCTGCAGCCGCTGGTCGCTCATGTGGCGGAACATCATTCGCTGTCAAAGAAGGACATCGCCGAACTCAAGGCGCTGCTGGACCAGATCAAACCCAATTCCTAAAAGCGCATGAACACACTCATTGAATCTGCCGAAGTTTGGTCGCAGGGGCTGCTGCTTCTGTCGTGGAAGGGCACCCTTCTCGCGCTGGCTGTCGGGCTGGTGCTTTTGATGCTGCAGCGGCATCTTTCGCCTGCATGGCGGCATGGACTCTGGCTGCTGGTGTTGCTGCGTTTCATGGTGCCGGACCTTGGCCATTTCTCCCTCTCTCTCGATGGGCTGACTGATGTGCCCGCGATGCTGGAACCAGCTCCTGCGGCTGCTTTGGAGGTAGTGGCACCTGTGGCCGAACCTGCGGTAGAAGTGTTGAGCATCAGCAACGCAGAGCCTTTGCCGGAAATGACAAGCATGGTCAGAACAACGGTTCAACCGCCTGTGATCGTGGCAGCGGCGCCTTCTTGGTCGCTGAGGCAGAAGCTGACCTTCCTGTGGCTGTGCGGAGTCGCAGTGGTGTTCAGTGTAATAGTGGTACTGCATCTCAGGCTGCAGCGTCGGATTCGCAAAGATGCCAGCGAGGCTTTCAGCGAAGTCAGTGCAGTTTTAGACGAGGCTTGTCGACTTGCAGGTGTTCGCACTGCACCGCGATTGCTGGTGACGGATGCCGTCAGCGCGCCTTCGCTGTTCGGAATTTTGCGGCCGGTGATCCTGCTGCCAAGGCAAGTTGCGGCGGGGAGGGATGCGGCTGCTTTAAAGCTCATCCTGCTGCATGAGCTGGCGCATCTCAAAAGGCGTGATCTTTGGGCGCAGATTCTTTCGTCGTGCGTGATCGCGCTGCACTGGTTTAATCCAATGGTCTGGTTCGCCGCGCGGCGTCTGCGCACTGAAGCTGAAATGGCGGCGGATGCCCATGCGCTGCGTTGCACCGATGCTCAGGAGGCGCACCGGTTTGGGAAGATGTTGCTGGGTTTCGCCAATCATGCAGCGGCTGGCTGGATGGTGGGTTTTGCTTCTGCTGCACTGCTCGGCATCTCGGCGAATCCCAAGGACCTGCGGCGCCGCATCGAGGGGCTCATGGATATTGCACGAGGACGGCGGACGCGCTGGGTTTTCGGACTTGGGGCGTTTGTGGTGATGGCGGTCATCGGCTTAACGAGGTCGCCTGCGGAAGAGGTGAAAAAGCCCGGCGTGAGCGATGCGGTGAAAGCCGCTGAGGCGGCGGCATCGACGACTGTGACCGGCATCGTGGTGGATGAGTCCGACAAACCGGTGATGGATGCCAAGGTGACACTGTCCATCAACATGACAACCCGGGGCGAACAGAAAAGCCAGGTGACCGGCGAAGATGGCAAATTTCGGTTTGAAGCCGTCCCGCAAGCTGCGTCCATGAATTTGCGCGCCACACACGATGACTACGCAGAGTCAAACCTGGTCGTTTTTCAAGGCATCAGTCAGGATCCCATGCGCCGTCTGGTGCTGCCCCGGGACTCCTGGGTGGTGGGCCAGATCACTGACAAGCGTGATGGAAGGCCCATCAAAGGAGCGCAGGTATTTTTCGGCATCGAAAACAAAATTCCTTACAGCAGCCGCTTTGACTGGAAGAAGCCTTTTGTGAAGACGGATGAAGCGGGTGCCTACCGCCTGCCTCTGAAGGTGCGAGATGCCAACGAGATCATCGTGCGTGCCTGGGCGCCAGGCATGGCCTCGCAGTCAAAGCTTCTCAAAATGGCCGGACGCGAGATGGAATATGATGCGGCGCTGGAACCTGTGAACAAGATTTCAGGGAAGGTGGTGAATGCTGAAGGACAGCCTGTGAAGGATGCACTGGTCTGGGTGGTGGAGGATGCGGTGAGGCTCGATGAAATGCAGAAACCGATCACGCTGGAGACGTTGAAGTCGGACCGTTCGAAGCTGGCGTTAGGCAAGTTTTTCATCTGTCTGGGCAGCTCGCAGGCGGGTGGGGATGTCAGCCTTCCGGACGTGGACCCTTTGCTGAAGGACAAGCTGTGGGTGGTGGCGATGCATCCTGATGAAGGTCTGGCGCGGATGAGGGCTAGAGACCTGAAGCCGGGGATGATTTTCAAACTGGAGCTCTGGGCATCCATGGGCGGGCGCATGCTCTTCGCGGACGGCACTCCTCTTGCTGACACATCCGTGACGATCCATGCCCGAGGCGACGTTGATGTCATGCCTGCAGCCGACACGTTCAAAATTGCCCATGACATCAAATTCACCACTGACAAAAACGGTGACTACACGATCGACCGGCTGGCACCGGGGGTGAGTTTCAGCGGAGTCACGCTGAATCGAGATTATTTCTCGGTTGCGCCGGTGACGGTGAGTGCTGGACCCCAGAAATCCCGGAATATTGTGCTTGGTGCCAGTCTGCGTGAAAAGCAGGTGGGGGCGGTGCGTTCGGTGAAAGGACGGATCGTTATGCCGGAAGGGTATGCAATGCGTGCCGATGGTTATCTGACTCACCTTTCCATCACTTCCAATGGCGGCAGCACAGTGCCTGGCATGCCGATGCCAGACAAAGACGGGCGCTTCATGACCGAGCCTCTGCCGCCAGGGAAATATCAACTGTATTTCAGCATCTTGCCCATTCCAGCCAGCATGGAAAAGGCGCGTGATGCGGGGAGGTGGATGCACTTTGAAGTAAAGGCAGGGGATGACTCTGTGCCGCTGAATCTGGGCGACATTGTTTTGGAGAAGGCGGACTTCACATTCAAGGCACGTGCGGTAGTTTCTGCCACCCCGTCACAGCCTCCTGTTTACGTCGACGGGCCGGAGGGCTGGATGGAGATCACCATGGAGGATGATGAAAAGAAGCCTGTGCCAGGAGTGAAGGTCGAGATCCTCGATTTTGTGGATCACGCTCGCACCCCCATGGGGCTGGCAAAATTTCTCAGTCCGCCTTCACCTCTTGTCAGCGATGAAAATGGTAAAGTCACGGTGTCCTTCTCCCGCATGCCTGTGGCTGGCCGAAAAGCATACGGCGTACAAATCCACTACACCGCCAAGGATAGTGGCAGTCCCCGCAAGACTGAGGTGATGGATGGCACAAAGCCCAAGCTGCGGATTTATCCTGAAACGCTGGTGGATTTGACGATCTCCAACCCAATCGTCCAGTGGTCTGCGAGCAACAGCACCGGCTTGGTCGTAGAGAACCAGCCGATTGAAGGTGGAGTGCTGAAGACGAAGCTCGCGCTTGGACATGCAACCCACTTTCTGCTGCAGGGCAAGACGGCTGAGGGGAACGTTCTGTTCTCCAAGGCCATCAGTGCGACCAAGGACGGGGTCCATGAAATCAAAACGGCGCTGACACTCACTCCTGGGGTGGAGATTGAAGGGAAAATCGAAGGTCTGCCTGCTGACGATGAAGGCACCGGATGTGTGATGGCAAAAGTCTTTGTCAAATCCGATGGAGACATGAATCAAATCATGAAAGGTCATCCGCCCAGTGTTCCGTGGACGGCGTGGGCTCCTGTGGGTAGTGACGGCCGCTTCCACTTCAAGGCCATGCCGCAGGGGATGGTGAGCCTGACAGGTCTCGGCAAAGGCTGGATCACCCGTGGTACTTACGGCATCGACAATTCGATACTCGTCAATACCTGGATCAAGGCAGGAAAGGTCAGTGTGGTCCTGAACACCATGCCATGTTCGAAAAGGACTGTGCGCGTGTTGCTTCCAGATGGCAGCCCGGCTGCCGGAGCCACCGTCAAACTTTCACTGCCGGGAATTGGCATGATGACATTTGGAAGAGAAAATCTGTATGTGGAGGACGCTGGGAAGCATGCACGCTTCGACAAGGAAACATGGGCAGCCAGACAGGTGATGGCGGATGAGCATGGCCTGGTCGTTCTGGAAAACCGCCCCGCAGGAAAAGCCTTCTGCCAAGTCTACTGGACGGATCCTAAAACTCAGCATCCACACGGGGGGACTGCCAGCATCTCCTTTGATGAGCAGGCAACGAACACGCCCGAGGAGATGAAGGTGATAGAAAGGTAGGTTTGAAAAAAGCTGCCTGTTGCCGCCAATAAACCGCCTTGGTTTGGCTTTTTGTTGGCTGATCCTGCTCGTGGCGTGTCTAGTGGTCAGAAATTGCCTGCTCACGGCGTTTTCAACCGAACGCAATGACACGCCACGCCCTCCTTTTCTGCCTTGCCCTGCCAGCCGCTGGATTCGCCGTCGATTTCAATCGTGACGTGCGTCCGGTGCTGGCGCAGCATTGTTTCAAATGCCACGGCATGGATGAGCAGGGGCGCAAAGGCAAGCTGCGGCTGGATCTGCGTGATTCGGCCATTGGCAAAGGCAAGTCTGGAGAGCTGGCGCTCGTCCCGGGGAAACCGGACGCGAGTGAAGTCATCAAGCGTGTTTTCTCTACCGATGAGGATGACGTCATGCCGCCGCCGCACACGAAGTCAGTGCTGCCGGAGAGCGCGAAGAACATTCTGAAGCTATGGATCGCTGAAGGAGCGCCGTATGAGGCGCATTGGGCGTATGTGCCGCCGAAGCAGGCAGCGCTGCCTATTGCTGGCGTGCATCCGATTGATTCCTTCATTCAAGATCGGTTGACGAAGGAAGGTTTGAAGCCTTCGGCGGAGGCGGATCGATTCACGCTCGTGAGGCGCGTTTATCTGGATCTCACCGGCCTGCCGCCGACACCGAAGGAGGCGGATGCGTTTGTGAATGACAAAGCGCCGGATGCCTATGACAAGCTGGTGGACCACCTGCTGGCCTCCAAGCAGTATGGCGAGCGCTGGGCACGGCGCTGGCTGGACCTCGCCCGCTACGCGGATACAAACGGCTTTGAGAAAGACCGCCCGCGCCAGATATGGCCGTATCGCGACTGGGTGGTGAAGGCGCTGAATGCCGACATGCCTTTTGATCAGTTCAGCATCAAACAACTCGCCGGAGACATGCTGCCGAATGCGACGCCGGATGATCTCATCGCCACGGGGTTTCACCGCAACACGATGCTGAATGAGGAAGGTGGCATTGATCCGAATGAGTATCGTTTTTATGCGATGGTGGACCGCGTGAGCGTCACCGGTACGGCATGGATGGGCCTGACGATGAACTGCTGCCAGTGCCACACGCACAAGTACGATCCGATCCTGCACACGGATTTTTACCGCACGCTGGCATTGCTGAACAATGCGAGCGAGCCGACCTATTTTATTCCGACGCCGGAAGTATCGGCGCAGCAAAAAGCGCAGGCGGCGAAGATCGCCAAACTTGAGGCTGAACTGCCCGCGAAGTTTCCTGGCGGCAAAGCGGCCATGGAAAGTCGTTTCGCAGGATGGATCGAAGGTGAATCGCACCGGGCATCCAAATGGGAAGTCATTCGCCCGACGAAGATGACCACGACGATGCCGCATCTGGAGCAGCAGGCGGATGGCTTCATCCTTGGCAGCGGTGATATTTCGAAGAGTGATGTCTATGATCTGAGTTTCAAGGCGCCGATCAAGGGAGTGCGGGCCCTGCGCATTGAGGTGACTTCACATTCCAGCCTCCCGAATGACGGCCCTGGACTCACCAACTACGAAGGGCCGCTCGGTGGTTTCTTCATGAGTGAATTTCAGGCTTTGCAAAATGGTCAGCGTGCGAAAATCGCGCGGGCTGAGGACACCAATGATGACGAGGACGACCGCATCAATGATGCCGCTGCCAGCAATCCCAAAGCCAAGGCGAAAGCCGCCGCGAAAAAGAAGAATAATGCTGGCGCCACGCTGGATGGCGAGATGTCCAGCGGCTGGCAGGTGCTGGGCGGGTATGGAGTGCAGCATGCGGCGGTGTTTCATTTTGAGCAGCCGGTGGATCTCACGAACGGCTTGGATTTGAAGATGCTGTTTGAAAAGCATTTTGCCTGTCCGCTCGGGCACTTCCGAGTTTCGGTGACCACCAGTGATCATGCTGAAGCGACGGGGCTGCCAGCGGAAGTCGAGGATGCGTTGGCCACCGGAGACAAATCAAAACAAGAGATGCTGCTGCGGAGCTTTCTTGAGACCGCGCCTGAAATGGAGCAGGCCGCCAAGCCCTTGCTTATTGCTCGCAAAACACCGCCACGTGGTCAGGCCACGCTGGTGATGGAGGAACGTCCTGCGAACAACCCGCGCGTCACGCACCGCTATTATCGTGGTGAGTACCTGCAGCCAAAGGAGGAGGTGACGCCGGGCGTGCCGGCGTTCCTGCCTGCGCTGCCCAAGGATGCGCCTGCGAACCGGCTCACCTTTGCGAAGTGGTTGTTTGCCCCCGAGAATCCCCTCACGGCGCGCGTGACGGTGAACCGACAGTGGACGAGTGCCACCTACAAGCAGAGCAGCCGCATCACGCCCGAGCTCGCACAAAAAGATCCGGAAAACATTCTGCTCGCACGTGGCGCACGTTTCCGGCTTGATGCTGAAGTCATTCGTGATTCCGCGCTGAAAGCTGCTGGGGTGTTGTCGCCGAAGATGGGTGGTCCAGGTGTGTATCCGCCACAGCCTGCCAGTGTGACTTCCGAAGGCACCTACGGCAAAGTGGAGTGGAAGACCAGCGAGGGTGAGGATCACTACCGTCGCAGCCTCTATACCTTTACCAAGCGCACCGCACCGTTCGCCATGGCCACGACTTTCGATGCCCCCACGGGTGAATCTTGTCTGGCCAAACGCGAAGTTTCAAACAGCCCGCTGCAAGCTCTCACGCTGCTCAACGATCAGATGTTCATGGAAGCGGCGCAGGCGATGGCGAAGCAGGTGATTGCCGAATCGAAGACGGATGATGAGCGGCTGCAAAACATCTTCCGCCGGGTCGCGACACGACCTGCTGCGCCAGACGAACTCGCGCTGCTCAAAGTTTTCCTGCAAAAGCAGCGCGAAAGGAAAGTCGAGGGCGAGGCCCTTTGGGCCGATGTGAGCCGCGCCGCACTGAATCTTGACGAAGCCATCACGCATCCATGAACACCTCCAACATCACCCGTCGTCACTTCTTCCAAGACTGTGCTGTCGGCACGGGCAAGATCGCGCTGGCATCGCTGCTGGCAGAGTCAGCCTATGGTGTGACGCAGAGTCCAAATGTCACCGCGCCGACGCATTTTCCGCCGAAGGCCAAAGCGGTCATTCACATGTTCATGGCGGGTGCGCCATCGCAGCTTGAGCTGTTCGACAACAAACCCATGCTCACGAAGTACGAAGGCAAGCCGCTCCCGCCTTCGATCATCGGCGGTCAGCGTTATGCGTTCATCCGGCCAGACGCGGCGGTGCTGGGTCCGCGCTTTAAGTTTGCGAAGCATGGTCAATGTGGAGCGGAGCTTTCCGAGATGCTGCCGCATCTGGCCTCGGTGGTCGATGACATCGCCATCGTGAAGTCATGCCGCACAACGCAGTTCAACCACGCGCCGGCGCAGATTTACATGAACACAGGCTTCTCACAGCCGGGCAGGCCCAGCATGGGCTCGTGGATCACCTATGGTCTCGGTGCGGAGACACGCGATCTGCCGTCGTTTGTGGTGATGAGCACCGGCAGCGGCATCAGCGGTGGTGCGGCCTGTTGGAGCAGTGGCTTTTTGCCCAGCGTGTATTCTGGCACCCGCTTCCGCAACACGGGCGATCCCATTTTGAACGTGAGCACACCGCAGGGCATCGAGGCTGGTACGCAGCGTGACACGATTGAACTCATCAACGCTATGAACCAGCGCCGTCTCAAACTGGATGGCGACAGTGAAACGGGCACGCGCATTGCGAATTACGAGATGGCTTACCGCCTGCAAAGCTCTGCTCCGGAACTGATGGATCTGACCAAGGAAGACGAGGCCACACTGAAAATGTATGGCTGCGATCCGAAGGTGCCGTCCTGTGCCCGCGCCTGTCTGCTGGCACGGCGCATGGTCGAGCGCGGAGTGCGCTTCTTCAACATCTACAACGAAGGCTGGGATGCGCACAGCGATGTGGCGGGCAATGTGAAGAAGAACTGCGGTATCACAGATCAGGCCAGTGCCGCGCTGATCAAGGACCTCAAACAACGCGGACTGCTCGACAGCACCCTGGTGGTTTGGGGCGGTGAATTTGGCCGCACGCCGATGGTCGAGGCCAGCGTGTCGCTGGGCCGCAGCCTGGGGCGTGACCATCATCCGCAGGCATTCACCATGTGGATGGCCGGCGGCGGCATAAAGGGAGGTGTTACTCTCGGTGCGACAGATGAGATGGGCTTCAACATCATTGAGGATGAAACCCACGTGGCCGATCTGCAGGCGACGATCCTGCACTGCCTGGGCATTGACCACGAACGTCTCACCTTCAGCAAAGCGGGGCTCGACTTCAAGCTGACGGGCGTGGAGCCGTGCCATGTGATCAAACAGATTCTGGCCTAGCATGATCCCCGCAACCATCGTGCAGGGCCATCGCGTGGCCTCCGGCTTGAATGGCAATCCGAAGTTTCCTGGCGGCACATTGCGCATGCAACTGCCGTTCTTTGCGGAGCTTGGGTTCGATCTGAGCGCGTTTTATCCCGGCACATTGAATGTGAGCATCGCACCATTGAGTTATCGTGTGGTGCAGCCGCGGCATACGTTTCGTGCGCTGAAGTGGCATGCCGATGATCCGGCGGAGGATTTTTCGTTCTTTGATGTCACGGTGCATCGCGATGGGGCTGAGCCGGTTCGCGGCTGGATTTATCACCCGCATCCGGACACGAAGCCGGTGCATTTTCAGAAGCCGGACGTGCTGGAACTGCTGTTGCCGTGGACGGAAGGGCTGAGCTACGGGACAAAAATCAGACTGGAAGTCCCGCCTGAGCAGATGATGATCGAAGCATGCTGAAGTTCATTTGCTCCCTTATTTTACTCTCCTCTGCGGCACTGGCGGACACGCAGACGGACATTGAATATGCAAAGGTGGGTGAGAGTTCGCTCAAGCTGGATCTGCATCGTCCGCAGGGGGAGAATCCGCCGCTGATCGTGTATGTGCATGGCGGTGGGTGGCGGGCGGGATCCAAGACGGATACGCCGATCGTCGATTTGTACGACAAGGGTTTTGCGATCGCGAGCGTGGACTACCGGCTGTCCACGCAGGCGGTATTTCCATCGCAAGTGCATGACATCAAGGCGGCGATTCGTTTTCTGCGGGCCAAGGCGGGGCTGTATCACATCAATGCCAGCAAGATCGCCATCATCGGCTCCTCGGCTGGCGGGCATCTGGCAGCGCTGGTGGGAGTCAGCAATGGGAACCCAGAGCTCGAAGGCAAGGTCGGTGAGCATCTGGATCAAAGCAGCGATGCGCAGGTCATCGTGAGCTTTTTCGGTGCGTCGAATCTGGAGACGATTATCTCCCAGAGCACTCCGGAGGGCCGCGATTTTCGCATTCCTGCGCTGAAGCTCCTGCTGGGGGATACACCGGATAAAAAGCCCGAACTGGCAAAGCTGGCGAGTCCGGTGACGCACCTTGACAAGAACGATCCGCCGCTGCTGCTGATTCATGGCGATGCGGATCCGCAGATGCCGCCGCAGCAGTCGCAGGAACTGGCCAAAGCTTATGAGTCTCAGGGCCTGCCGGTGATCTTGATCATGCTGCCCGGCAGTCTGCATGGCGGCGCGGAGTTTTATGATGAGGAACGCACGGCCATCGTTGCCAAGTTTCTCGACAAGGTGCTGCGTTGAGTCAGAGTGGCGGTTCATGCCGAAACCACTCATTGCCATCACCATGGGCGACCCTGCGGGGGTCGGTCCGGAAATTTGTCTGCAACTGCTTGCGAACGCGGAGGTGTGTGAGCTGGCTACGCCGGTGGTTTTGGGGGATGCACGGCTGCTTTCGCGCTGCGCGCGGCAGACAGGACTCCCAGCGCCGAAGCGCATCATCAGCGAAATCGAATGGGCGGAGAAATGCGGTAGCATCGACGGACCGGCCGTGCTGGATCTGTTTGGTTTTGATGCGGAGGATTTCACGCCGGGCACGGTGAGTGCCAAGACCGGTGCTGCGGGTTATCGCTATGTGGAAAAGAGCATCGAGGCCGCTCTGGCAAAGCAGGTTGCCGCCGTGGCGACGGCACCGCTGAACAAGGAGGCGTTGCATGCTGCAGGCATCAAGTATCCCGGTCACACGGAGATGTTTGCCGAGAAAATGGCGGCGGAGCGCTCCTGCATGACCTTTTTCTCTGAGGAAATGATCTGCAGTCTGGTGACGGTGCACATCGGTTATCAGGATGTGGTGCCTGCTTTGACGACCAAGCGCATTCTGGATGTCATCGAGCTGACGGCCGAGGCGGTGCAGCGTGTGCGTGGCAAGAAGCCGCGCATCGCAGTCTGCGGGCTCAATCCACACGCGGGTGAGCATGGTCTGTTTGGCCGCGG
>JAPLUN010000243.1 GCA_026397715.1 Verrucomicrobiota bacterium | reverse complement strand
AAATCGCTCTCAGCAGCGGAAAAAGGCGGAGCTGAGGCAGACCTGGGCCGCGAGATCGGCCAGATGCGCGGGCGCTGGCTGCTGCGCACAGGCAAGCCGGAAGCCGCTCTTCAGGCATGGCGGGATCTGGTGAAAGCAAACGCGGATGACGAAGATCTGGTGGAGGAGGTGGTCGAGTTGCAGCTCGACGAAGGTCTGTTTGCCGAGGCGGAGGCACAGATGCTGACGTTGATTGCAAGCACCAAAGACCCGTACGCCAAAGCCGTGCGCCAGCTCCGCCTGGCCGAGATCCAGCTGCGCGCCACCAAGAAGGACGCCGCTCTCGCCCTCCTGACCTCCACTCTGGCAGACACTGGCCAGGGCACCTGGATCGAAGGCGAAGTGCTCTCGCAGATCGAAACGATGTTTCGTCGGGATGAAAACCTCAGCGGGCTCGTCAAGGAGCTGGAAAAGCTGCAGGCCGCCCACCCACAGCGCACCTCTCTGGAGCGGCAGCGCGCGCGAGTTTTGGCAGAGCTGGGTGAAAAGGATAAAGCCCTCACCATCTATGCGGCCCTGCTGCAAAAAACACCGGGCCAGCGTGAGCTGCGTGAGAGCTACCTCGATCTGCTGGCTCGCTTTGAGCAGTTCAAAGAGGCCATCGCGCAAACAAACGTCCTGATCGAGCAGGCACCCGATGATCATGAACTCCTCATCCGTCTGGCAACGCTGCAAGAGCGGGCAAAGGACAAAGCGGCAGCCAAAGCCACGCTGGATAAGTTTCTAGCCGCGAAAGACACCGCTGAGTTTGATCACCTCCGCGTGGCGCGGCTCTACGAAAGCTGGGAGCGTGGTGACGATGCCACCCTGGCCTACGAGCGCATTGTCACCGCTTTTCCTGATAGCAGTGCTGCCCGGGAGGCTCAGGCCCATTACCTTCATCGCAGTGGCAAACGTGATGCGGCGTTGGCGATCTGGCGTGATCTCGCGAAAAACGGCGACCTCTCCCAGTTGATGGCCGTGGGGCAGGCGCTCATGGCACGTCTTGAGCCGCAGGCTGCTTTGGAAGTGCTGCAGGCACGTCACGCAGAGTTCGCAGGCGATGAGCGCTTTCTTGGGCTGCTGATCAACTCAGCGCTCAGCGCCAAGAAATCCGTGGAGGCCATTCCGTGGGCGCTCGCTCGAGTGGGGGCTACCACAGACGTCAGCTTTATGGATGATGCGCTGCGGCAGGTCGTGACATGTCTGAAGGCCGATGAGCCAAAGTTTGCCGAAACCTTGGCCGCTTTGCAAAAGAGCACCCCGACGGTGCAGGAACGCGTTCTCCTCTCCACGCTGCTCGAAGAAAAGCAGGACCATCTGGGCGCGGAGAAAACCCTTCGCGAAATTCCAGCGGACCATGCATTGGCGGCGCAGACACGGCTGCTCAAGCTGATGGAATCCCGCCAGGACTGGCTCCGCGCGACGGAGGAGGCGGAAAAACTCATGGCCATGCCCCAGGGCAGAAATTCCACCAACCTGCAGCGTCTGGTGGACCTGTCTGAGCGCTCAGGAAAACCAGATCAGGCCCTCAAGTGGGTGGCGGAATGGAAGACACTTTCTCCCGGCTCCGCTTCTCCCTGGCTGCGCGAGGCCAAGCTTCTGCAGCTCAGTGGCAAAGGGCGCGAAGCTTTGAAGGTGCTTCTGGCTGCCACTCGTAAATTTGAAGACGACGAGTCCGTGGCGGACGCACTGGCCTCCGGTTACATCGAGCAAGGCCAGATGAGCGACGCAGAGCGGGTCTACCTCTCGCTGTTTGAAAAGGAGGACAAGCCGGAGGACAAAATGCGCTGGGTCGGCATCCTCGCGCGTCTGGCCAGCGAGCGCGGCCAGTTGAAGGCGCTCACGGATAAATTCCTTGAACGTCAGCGCACCAATCGCGCAGATGCGGCACCATGGCTGGCCCTCGCGGAAATTTATCGGGTGGCAGGCAGCACCACGGAGCAGGAGCGTGCGCTGCGCGAGGCCATGCGCCTGCGGCCTGACGATGTCACCCTTGCCATGCAGGTCGCTCATATGGATTTGGAGATGGGCCAGTCGAAGCGTGCCATCGAAGAATTGCAGCGCCTCGCCGGTCGCTCCAAAGGTGGGCGCGTGCAGCAGATGATCGCTTCGATCGAAATCGAATACGGCGATGCAAACACCGGCTACCGCATGCTCTATGAGCTGGCCGGCGGTGCGCAGATGGATGCCGATGACGCTCTCACCTTGGCCAAAAGCATGACGGCCCATCAGGACTGGAAGCGCGTCATCAGTTTTCTTGAGCCGCTGCTGCGGCGCTTCCCCGAGGACTATCGGCTGGGCTATCTGCAGGCGGTGGCGCTTGAGGAAGAGAGCAAAACGGACGCCGCCATGGCTCTGTTCATCCGACTCATGGCCCAGTCCCAGGAGCTGCCCTCAATCACAGCAGCAGCGAAGACTCCCTCCATCGGAGGCAATTATTTTGAGGAGTTGGAAAAGCACACGCCCAAGGGCTATGCAGACCTGATTCGTTTAAGTTCCGGAAGTTCCTACCAGGCCTACAATTATCGTTCGAATTCCATCCGCTTCTCCGGCCAGAACGCCAGCAAGGCGGTGATGGTGCCCTCCAGCCTGGACGTCCTCCGCTCGATGTCGGTGGCGCATGCCATCACCCTCATGAAGGGAGAGGGGGCGCAAAAAAAAGAGGCATGGAAAGCAGCGGCTGTCAGTGCGGGTGCGCCTGCCGCGCGTTATCTCGACGCTCTCGATATTGATCAATACTACCGCATACGCAAAAGCGCGGACGCCCTGGAGAAATATCCAGAGGATGAAGTGGTGCTGGCCTATGCCATCAGCAACGGGGAAAACATTTCATTCGAGACCGCTGCCAGTGCGTTTGAACATTTTAAATCCAAATACCCCGATCTTGCATTTCAGGCCGCCAGACATGCCGTGACGGATGGGGGTGAAAAAGGCGTGCCTTTGCTCACTGAGGTGGTGACCGCACTCGAAAAAATGTCGCCGGATGAGCTGCGCAGATCTTCCTCAGGGCGCTATTATTTGGGATACCTGATCGGCGGTAGTCAGAGCATGGAGCAGAGCCCTCCATCTTATTCGCTGCCTGAGCCGCTGAGCCGCCGCATGCTCTCCTTGCTGTTGCTTCAGCTCGACCAAACCGACCCGGACATGCCGGCACGGGTTTACAGCACGGGCGTTCCCAATGCGGCCAACGCCTGCCGCACGCAGAAAGCATGGAAAGAGTTCGTCGCACTCATGGAGCGCGAGGTGCGGATCTGGACCGAAGACGCACCCACTCGTCAGTCATTGGCGGCTTTCGCCACGCAGTTCAACCGCCGAACTCAGACTTCCTCCGGCGACATGCTTGCCCGCCTGCCTTTCCCCGGTGGGACGACACTGCCCAACACTCTGGTGCTCTACTTCGGCCGCAAGGACATCTACAATCCGCGTGAGGACGACAAGCTCGAGCCGGAACTCGAGCAGTACGTCGGATTGAAGCCCTTCATCGATGGCGTCAAGTCTCCGGCGCTGCGTGCCTTGCTGGCCTACAAGACCGGTGATCGTGAGCGTGTGGAGCGGGAGGTGGCCCAGCTCCTTGCCGCACCGAATCCTGCTGTGGATGACCTTCTGCTCGCGGCCTCATGGCTCAGCATCGAGGACAAGTATGACCGTGTGGCCGAGCTGCTCGTCCGCGCTTCCAGCATGAACATTCCCGCCAGTGTCCGCCCGGCTTTTGACGCCGCGCTGGCACATGCTGCGCTGAAGTTGAAACCGCAGGCCGGCAGCCCGCTGCTGGAGCCCGCGCAGATGGCTCTGCGTCGCCTTCGCAGCGCTCGTATCACGACTGAACAAAAGGACGAGCTGCTCGCTGCCATGAAGAGCCTGCAGATGGGAGATGAGGCGGAACAGTGGTCCCGCATCGCCATGGTGGTCCCGTCGTCGAGCCAGCGTTCCACCTCATATGTCAGCAGCACCAACATCGACACGAAAAAGCTGCTCACGCTGCTCACCGGCAAGGATGAAGATGCCATCGTGAAGGAGGCCGTCATCCAGCTCAAACGTGCCCTGACCTATGCCAGCAATGGCAATCAGAACTACGCCGTCAGCCGCGCCAAGGAGATCAGGCGCCACTTGAGCAAGCCGGGCCTGTTTGAAAAAGTCCAGGCAGTCTTTGACCCCGGGGAAAATGCCACGGTGGCCAAAATGTACGACCAGGCGCAGTTCTTGATCCTCATCGACCGCAAGCCCGACGCCACCAAGGTGCTGGAGAAAATCGTGGAAATGAATCCCAAGCACTTCGAGGCGCGTCTGCACCTTTGCTCGCTGATTGCCGGCGCTGACTCCGCTCGGGCTGTGAAGATGATGAACGATGTCCCCCTTTCCGCCTATCAGCAGAGCGGCGTGGGCAGCCTCATCGCCGAAGTCATTAGCCGGGATGACTCCTTGCCGTTTGAGGGCAGGATGAACATCGTTGATGCGCTGGCGGGAATGCTGGCATCCGCGCCGGCTGGGGCAGCGGTCAAAGGTCTGGATTGGATGATCGATCTGCCTGCCATGGTCGCGAACCAGTCATATCGGTCTCCTCGCCTGGCGCATCTCTATGCCCGGCCCGGAGCAAACCACGAGGATGACGAAGACTACCTCCCTTCAACTTCACCCGAGGCGATGAAACGACGCGAAGTGCATGACCGCATGTGCCAGGCCCTCATGAAACACCCCGCGTTGGCGCAGGAAGGCTTCCGCCGCTTTGCGTGTTTGACGATCAATGATGGAAAAAAAATGGATGAGCTGGCCACCACGGCCCGGCGGCTGCTTGAGGCGGCCAGGTCGGCCCCTCGCATTCAGCGCGGCAACATCACACGCCGGTTTGGCTTTTATGAGGAGGTGACCGGTCTCTGGTCCCCCACGCCGGCGGAGTTCCTTATCTGGAAAGGCTGGAAGGAGAATCAGCTGGAGCAGGTGGAAAAGGACATCATGCCTCTGGTTGTCGCCGCTCTGGACAGCACTCAGCAAAGTGTTCTGCGCGCGCAGTTGGGCGTGTGGTCCTGCCCGCCCGAAGCCTTTGCTCACAATGCCAAAACATTCCTCGTCACCGCCAGTCGTGTCAGTTCAAACTATGGAGATGAACCAAATCTGGTATGGCTGATCGACCGCTGGGTGGAGCGCGGCATCGAAGGACTGCCGCTGGATGAAATTGTCGCTGGTAGCATGAAACAAAACCGCAACTTCAGCGAAGGCTACGCCATTGCCCATTATCTGGGATTGCGCCAGCAGCTGCGTCCCGAAGCCGGAATGGAGCCCTTCTTTGCCCGGATTATTTCAGGGGCCCTCGGCAATGACCAAAGCACCTGGGCCAAGACCATGAAAAGCACCATCGACACTCGCTATGGACGTGGCGGCTCATATAACAATGCCGCGGCCTATTCCCTCCTGCGGGTCATGGACGGCATGATCCGGAAACCGGCCACATTTGGCGCGGGATTGCAGATGGCTTCCCTCGTGGGGGCCACGAGCGATCCCAATTGGATGAGCAACAGCAGCTATAGCATGAACGCGGTGGTGAAGTCACCCGAGCACGCTTTTGCCGCACTCAGCACCATGGGCTGGATGGGAGCTGCCGAGCATGTAAGCCTCCCTGAAGATCCGAACTGCCTGCAAGTTTTGTTCTTCAAAAAGCTGCGGGAAAACCGTGACACCATGCGTGACCTGCGTCCGAAACTTGCAGACTTGAAGCAGCGCACCTTTGGGGTGGAGTTGTGTGAGGCCCTCCTGCAGGACGTTCCGGCAGGTCCGCTTTCCGCCATGTTGAAACGCCGTGCTGCGGATGTGGAGAAGATTCCAGTAAAGAGCGGGCCCGCTTTCATGGGCCTCCTCAAGTCGCAGATCACCGCGCTCAACCAGCCTGCCACTGCGGACCCCGCTCTCGTGAAGGTTCTCGCTCCGTTCCTCGACGCTGAACAAAAGAAGGCCATGGACGAGATCGATCGCTGGATCGCCACCGAGAGAGTTGAAGACGTGCATGCAACTGCCAGCAGCTATGCGGACAAGCTCAAAGACACTCTGAAAACTCTCATCCCGGGGGATGTCGACAAAGCCCAGAAGCTCTTTCTCCATGCCTGTGAATTGATGGAGGCCCGGGCCTCATCCCAAGCATGGAGCAACTACGCGGGGGGCAACGGCTGGTTCACCCGGTCGAACATCCTGGACGAACTCAAGAAGGAGTGGCCCAAGCCGGAGACCATGGCCTTTGTCATGCGCCTCTGCCATGAGGACACCACTGGAAACCTCTCTTCAGACGGCTGGGCGGTCAACAGCGGTTATGGACAGACCTTGATCGAAATCTGGCGCAACAATGCCGGCAATGCGGCCATGGGTCGCGGGGTTGATGCCATGCTCAAGCGCGCAGCGGAAGTCATGCAGGACACGCCTCACACGCTTCTGCCTCTGGCCTTCCATGACTTCTATTTCAAGCTGCCGCAAAGTCAGCGCGTTCCCGCCATGAAGTACGCCGCCAAAATGCCTGCAACCCATCCGCAGGCGGCTTTGGGTCGTGAACTCGATTACGCAGGCCGCTTCTTCCTCAGCACGGATAATCAGGCCCGTCAGAATGCCGCTGCTCAAAAAGCCATCGAGGAACTGGGTGGCATGCAGCCCGTGTGGGAGCACCACCGGGCGTTGCTGCGTGCGGACAAAGCCATCCCCCAGGTGCGTCAGGCCCTCGTACATTTTCTCTCCTACTGGGCCCATGACGACATCGACCCGGAATGCTCGAAGCTGGGGGCTGCCGCCGCACTGGTCTCCATGAAGGAGAAGCGCTGCATCCACGGTTATCAATACGGCTGGATCATGCGCGCCTTCAATCTCCTGCCTGTCGATGCCGCATGGCAGGCCGCTGCACAGGAACACTGGGACGCTTGGCTGGCTCGTCTCGCCAATGGTGGCCTGAGCAAATATCAGCCCTGCGACTGGGTCATCAACAGCATGCTGCGCATGACCGCCCGGGCGAACAACGATGACTGGATGCGCGCCATGCTGCGCCAGCATCACCACACGCTCAGCAACGAGCAGTCCGGCATTGTCAGTCTCATGCTCGGCGGTCAGCCGCAGCTCGCCGCAGAGCATTTCAAGGCCGAGTGGCGCGGCTTTTTGCAGGACCCGCAAAAAGAACTGCTCTGGAGCAAAGAGATCATCGAGAACCTGCCTGCCTTCAAAGCCGCCTGTGGCGACCCCGGCCTGGCTTTGCTGGGAGAGATCTACCTCTCCTACATCAAAGATCCCTCCAAGTCCGAACAGGCCGCCATTCAGGGCTTCAAGAATCGCGAGGATCGTTTCAAAGACCTCGCGAAACGCTTCAAGGAAACCAAGTTCACCGATGAAGAGATGCGCAAAGACTGCGTCGAGATCATCTGCAATTTCTATGATGCCGCAGACCTGATCCGCGATGCGGTTGATGAAGTCGCAGCCCAGACCAACATCGAGGCGCTCGCGGCCATGGATGAAACTTGGGAGCACTGGCGCCAGCTCAAGCCCCTTCAGTTCTCGTATGGCTGGAAGGCCGCACATGGCGATGTGAAGCCCAACATCGCCGCCTATGATCGCGCGCTGGCCGCCCGCTACAGCCAGAGCTACTACCAGCGCTCGGCGGTCAAGGAAACCGGCTGGGGGCCGACATGGGTTGGCGGCTGGTTCTGGTCCCGCGAGTCTGAGGCTGGTCGCACCCCGGACGTCCGCCCCGTCTTGCCTTTCCTGGATTATATCATCACCAAAACTCCCGCCGATCTGCGGGAAATGCATGTGGCCGACTGCGTGACACAGAAATGGCTCATCCACCTTATTCTCAATGAGCCCGCAGCCTTTGATTCATGGCGCAAAGGCTTGAAGGAGGAAGACCGGCGCGACTTCAAAAAGCGCGTTCAGGAGCGTTGGGAGATGTGGACCTGCATCCGCCAGTTCTCAGGCACGCAGAAAAAAATGCGCCTCACGCCCGAGCAGCGCGCCCAGCTTGTCGCCGCAGTGGCCGGGGATGAATGGTGCGCCGCCATGTATCCCGCCGCTGGTCCGGGCATCCCCAATCTCATCAACGACATCGTGCAAAAGAGCACCGTCTTCAAACCGGACGAATTCGCTCCCGTTGCCGCGCAAATCGCCAATGCACTGCCCCGCATGGGGCGCACCGCCAGCGAGGCCGCAGACTTGCTTGCCGCGAACGGAAAAAACGACGCCGCCGCGCCTCTGTTTGCGCTCGCATTTGTTCAGGCCCGCAAAGAAAACGAGAAGGACTACGGTCTCGCCGCCGGCTACGCCGTAAAGCAGGCTGAGATTCTCGAGCGCACCGGCAAAAAGCCGGAGGCGCTGCTGGTGCTTAAATCGCTCGACGAGAAGCGCTTGGGGGGCGGTGTTAAAAAATCCGTGGAATCCGCCATCGCACGTCTTTCCAAATAGTCCCAAGCAAAGTCTTGTCCTGCACGTCCATCTCTGGTAAAACCCTCAGCAATTCCGCATACCATGCCTGCCCACGATCGAATCCTCGCGTTTCTGTCAGCTGTGAAAGCCCGTCTGGATCTCGCCTGGCTCGTCCGGGCGTTCTGCGGCTCTCTCCTCGTCATCGGTTCCGCTCTTTGCCTGTGGTGCTTGGTTTGGGTGCTGCGCGGCTACGCCGTTCCCGCCAGCGGTTACATCGCATCGGCGGTCGCCCTGCCCGTCATGGCTCTGGCTGCCTGGCTGCTCGGCCGCTCCTCACAGCGCAAAGCCGCCCGCATTGCCGATCAGCACTTCGATCTCAAAGACGCCATCAGTTCCCATCTGGGTTTCAGTGACGAGCACCGTGAGGGCGAATTCATCGCACTGCAGGCCGAGGCCACCGCCGTGCGCGTGCAGGCGCTTTCCCCTCGCAGCATTCCCGTGCAGTGGCCGCGGCGCATGCTCACCATCGCCGGTGTCCTGCTTCTGTCCTGCTTCGTGATGGGCTTCAAAAAGGATTCCCCCATCGTGGTCGAACGCCTCGCGCTGGAAACCGAGACCCTGAGCAAGAGCGAAGAGATCAACAAGGAGCTCGAAAAAGAAGTCGAGGAACTTCTCAAAACTGCCAGCGATGAGGAAAAGGAACTCCTGCATCCCGACGAGTGGCGCAAGTGGGTGAAGGAACTGCGCGAGACCAAAGACCGTAAAGAAGCGATGCGCCAGTACGCCGAACTTGAGCGCAAGCTCACCGAGGCCGCCCAAAAACTCAGCCAGCGCGACACCGAGCAGCTTCTCGCCAAGGCCGCTCAGGAAATGAAGCAGACTGCCGAGCTCAAGCCCATCTCCAAATCTCTCGAAGAACAAAACTACCGCCACGCCGCCGAGCAGCTGCGCCAGATGAAGCTCCAGGCCGATGTCCGCAAACCCGACGAAGCACAAAAGGAGCTCGCCAAACTCAAGTCCGCCTCCCAGCGCATGGCCGCCGCCGCGCGCAACTTCCAGCAGCGCACCGGCCAGCAGGGCAATCAAGGCAAAGGCAATCAGTCCCAGTCTAGCCAGAACCAGAACGCGCAGCAAAGCGGTCAAAACCAGCAGCAGTCCCAAGGTCAGCAAGGCAGTCAGGGGCAGCAGAGCATGGATCAGCAGATGACCGCTCTGGAGCAGTCCGTGCAAAACCTGGAACAACAACTCCAGCAACAGCAGCAGAACCCCAGTCAAAATCAAAGCCAGTGTCAGGCCTGCCAAAACAAGGCCAATCAAGCTTTGCAGAGCCTCACGCAGAGCATGTGCCAGTCCTCCGCCAAGCGCGACATGATGAAGAAGCTCCTCTCGCTCGGCCAGTGCACCAGCAAATGCCAGGGCTTCATGTGCGACAAAGAATGCCAGAGCCTAAGTCAGTGCATCAAACCCGGTGGCAAAAAAGCCGGTTCCGGCTCTGTTGAAAGCCGCCGCGCTGAAAGCGACGCCACTCAGGACAATGGCAATCGAGACCAGCTCACCGGCCAGAAAGGCAGCGGCCCCAGCAATACCAGCATCGAGTCCGCCGATAGCGGCAGCGGTCGCGCCACTCGCACCGCCACCGTTCAGGAAAAAGTCTTCCAGCGTCAGGTTGAAAGTTTCATCCAGCGCGAAGACGTGCCCGCCGAGGTCAAAGAAGGCGTCAAAGAATACTTCAAAGGCATCCAGCAGGTCGGCAATGAACAAGCCGCCCCAGCTGCCAAGTGAAGTAGTTCATATCCGTTTGCCATTGGCTCACCACCCACTCACCACACTCTAATCTCATGCCCGAAACTCCCGTCGCTGTTGTTCACTTCAAGGAAACGTTCGAGAAACTCAGAGCTGAAGTTGCCAAATTCATCGTCGGACAGCAGGACATCATTGAGCAGGTGCTCAGTGCCGTCATCTGCGGCGGCCACGTCCTGCTCGAAGGCGTTCCCGGCCTCGGCAAAACCGCATTGGTAAACACGCTCGCCAAGGCGCTGCACCTCAAATTCCAACGCATCCAGTTCACGCCCGATCTTCTTCCTGCCGATATCGTGGGCACTCAAATCCTCGTCGAGCGAGGCGGGCAGAAAGTCTTCGAATTCCAGCAGGGCCCCGTCTTCTGCAACGTGCTCCTCGCCGATGAAATCAACCGCGCCACGCCCAAGACCCAGTCCGCCCTGCTCGAAACCATGCAGGAAAAACGCGTCACCGTCGCCGGCACTTCGCACAATCTCGGCTCACCGTTCTTCGTCCTCGCCACGCAGAACCCCCTCGAGCAGGATGGCACCTATCCGTTGCCCGAAGCCCAGCTCGACCGCTTCTTCTTCAAGCTCTACGTGCCCGTCCCCAGCCACGGTGAGTTCATCGAGATCCTGAACCGCACCGGCGGCAAGGCATCTCCAGAGATCAATGCCGTTGCCACTGGCGATGACATCCTGCAAATGGGCCAGGTCGTGCGCGAAGTCCCGCTCGAGGCCA
>JAPLUN010000383.1 GCA_026397715.1 Verrucomicrobiota bacterium | reverse complement strand
GGTCGAGTTTGAAAAATTCTGGCGTCTTGGCGGTGCCACTTTCATGGAGACGGCGCAGTACAAGATCAAAACCAAAGACCCGATCCCGAGCAAGGATCTGTTCCTCAAGCTGTCTCGTCGTCCGCAGACTTATTTCATCCACAATGTGGGGGTGGGCTACACATGGCTGGCGCTGCTGAGTGATGAGGTGCGCAATGCGGATGGGCTGTACTGGTTCTCCGATTTTCAGGATCGCGTGGACTTCAAGCAGATCGCCGTCGTGCTCGACAACTTGAAGCGCCGGAAGCAGCGATTGTATATTCACTCGTCTGGCAAGGGGGAGTACTTTGATCTCGTCAAAAATCAGCTCGTGGTTCCCACGGAGGGTGACGCGTATATTGAGGAGTGAGGGGACAGATGCAGCCCGTCACCGCACCGGTACAAAACGCACGATGTTGCGATGGTAGACCTCGCACTCCTTCTTGTGCATCCAGATGCTGAACCAGAAGAGGAGGGCACCGAAGATGACGACGGAAAATACCAGCAGGCGGCTTTTGGGTGAGCGGGATGCGGCGAGGGCGGCGAAGCTGCACAATGACATCACGTAGTAGGGCCATGCCCAGTCTTTGCGGCGCTGGGTTTGCTCCTGAATCAGGGGGGCGAAATCGGGTGAGCGTGTGGCGAGGATGCGAGGGGTCGCCTTGTCGCGTAGATTGATGTAAGGCCAGACGCTGGAGCAAGAGACGCAGATGATGGCCAGCGCGAGCATGCGGCACTTGGCCTCGCCAAACATGAAGGAGACGATCAAAAACGTCAGGCCGATGCCCAGTCCGTACAGGGGCAGGGGCTCCAGCAGCAGATGGAGGTACTCGGGGTCGCAGATGCTCTGCCAGAGGGTGGTGAGTTCGCGCCACATGGGGAGAATGCTGAATGCTGAAGGACCGGGGTGCAAGGTGGGGATGAGGCTGATTGGAGACTCGATGATTGACTAAGCTTTCCTTTTTAGTTATATTTCCATAATATTAATTAATTCCATATGAAGACTGGTCTCCTTCTCTTGTTCTTAAGCACTGGATCTTTGATTTCAGGCGCTGATCCCGCGCAGCCCGCGACGGCACCGTTGGCTGGCGCTCCGGCGGAAATCACGCGATTTTACCATGACGTGAATTTAGCTGCCTGCTTGTGCACTCCGAAGGAACGCGTGCTTGTGAATCTCAGGCTCAAGACCAACTCGACGGACAGGCTCTCTTCGCGTCTGCAAGCAGTGGCAGAGGCTGTTCAGAGAATTCGCGGGGCTTCGACGTTCATCGATCCGCAGATGGTGCATGATGCGGGTATATTCCAAAGCTCTGCTGAAGAACTCACCGAGATTGCCTCGATGCAGCGGTCCGGTGATCGCATTCTGGTAGAGGTGAGCACACGATCCGTCTCTCCGGAAACGAGGTCATGGCTGGTGGCTCAATTTGATCATCCGACGGAGAAGACTGCGGCTGCTGATGCTGCGGGCATGGCTGAAGTGCTCAAGCAAACGGCCCGCAAAGAGATTCATGTCTGGCAGCAGGTGAATGGGCGCTGGGTGCGCGATGAAGCGGGGATTGTCTTGCTGAAACTGTCGAAATGACCGTGCTGCTTATGCAGCAATGAAGAGCTTTAACTGGCTTTGCGAAGATGGCTGCGTTTTCCAGAACGAGATGAAGACTTTTAAAACAACTCCGACTGCCCGGTGACTGGTGGCATGAGGCCGAGCTTGCGGTAGGCGGCGGGCATGGCGACGCGGCCGCGAGGGGTGCGTTTGAGGTAGCCCTGCATGACGAGGTAGGGCTCGTGAACGTCTTCGAGGGTGCTGGTGTCTTCACCGACAGCAACAGCGACGCTGCCCATGCCGACGGGGCCGCCGTCGAACTTGCCGATGATGGCTTCGAGGATGCGGGTGTCCATTTCATCGAGGCCGGACTCGTCGATGTCGCGCATAGTGAGGGCCTGACGGGCGACGTCTTCGGTGACGATGTTTTGAGCTTTGACCTGGGCGAAGTCGCGGACCCAGCGCAGGAGGTGATTGGCGATACGCGGAGTGCCGCGGGAGCGGCGGGCGATCTCGTGCGCGCCTTCGGGTTCAATGGCGACGTTCATCAAGCGTGCGGAGCGGATGAGGATGTGCTGAATCTCCTCGGCGGTGTAGTAGTCGAGACGGTTGGGAATGCCGAAGCGTGAGCGCATCGGTGCGGTGAGCATGCCGGCGCGGGTGGTGGCACCGACGAGTGTGAAGGGCGGTAGATCGATGCGGATGGTGCGCGCCTTGGGCCCCTGATCGATGATGATGTCGAGGCGGTAGTCCTCGATGGCGGGATAGAGGTATTCCTCGATGCTGGGATGCAGGCGGTGGATTTCGTCGATGAAGAGGACGTCGCGCTCCTGCAGATTGGTGAGGATGCCAGCGAGATCTCCCGCGCGATCGATTTGCGGGCCGCTGGTGGTGTGCAACTTGGTGCCGATGGCGTTGGCGATGAGATTGGCGAGGGTGGTCTTGCCAAGTCCGGGCGGGCCGCAGAGGAGGACGTGGTCCAGAGACTCACCGCGCATCTTGGCGGCCTCGACCATGACTAGGAGCTGTTCTTTGACCTTGGTCTGGCCATGGAACTCGGAGAAATCCGCCGGGCGGAGGGCGAGATCAAAGGGAGAGTCGGGGTCGTTGAGCGCGGGATTCACTGCTTATATAGGAGCGTGCGCGGCGCAGAGTGCAAGGTGCGGCGCACGGCTCTTCGTGCAGGGGTGTGCTGATTTTGGCAATGCTGAAAAGTTGAGAAAACGAGAGGCTGATTGGAGCAATGACAGAAAGCTTCAGGCAACGCCCTCTTGGTCAATTCGACCTCAACGGCTCGGGGGCGCAAAGCGTGAGTGGTCGTTGGGATCGACGGCCTTTTCCTGCTCCTTCGCGACCGTTTGCGCAGAAGCCATTGCAGTCTGAAGCGGTGCATGGGGCTCTTCGGTGGCTGACGGATTGCTGACGATCGTGATTTTGCCCGGGCCAGTGGCATGCTCCAGCCAGCGGAGGACGCCAGTCACGGGCAGCGCCACGATGAGGAAGGTCAGAATCGGATGGTAGGCTCCATCGAAGATTTGTGCTTGAAACTCGGACACCCAGGAGGCTGGCGGCAGATTGGCAAAGGTGAGGACAACCGAGACAGCCAACACCACCCATTGCAGCCAGCGGAAAGCGTGGCTCAGCGCAGGGGCTGCCCGCAAGCGTGCGGCCTTTTCCTCCTGTTCGGCCTGCAACTGGTCCATGAATTCTTCGATCGCGGCCACACGTGCTTGTGCCGGCAACTGGCGCACCTCCCACAGAGGATGCCAATGCAGCAGATCGCGCAAGGGTGAAAAGAGCATGGAAGCCCGCCGTGCCTGTGCCCACGAAAGGCGTGCACCCAGCCGCAGGCGCGCATGCAGCCACGAAGACAACGGGCGCAAGGCAAACCACCAGATGAGGATCCCTGCGAGGAAGCAGAAGACAAAGAGAAGCGGATGTCCCTTGGCCGGTGGATCGGGCACACTGAGCAGGAACATCGCCATGGTGAGGGCCATGAAAGCAAGCTTGGCCAGAAGGTCGAAGATGTGTGTCCAGAAGAGCATGGGGAGTCAGGATGAGGGACGCCTGATGTTTGTTCTGAGACCTGCCGATTGGCAATGGTTAAGAGGGAGGGGTCCTGAAACAGAGGCACTTGGCAAGTGCCTCTCCGTGGGGGCTGTGCGCCTCTTACTCGCGCCGGATGGAATCGGTGAGGGTGCCGCGCACGGCGGTGGCTACGGCGATGGCGCAGATGATGAGGCCGAAGGCGAGGACCGCGACGATGAGCTCGACGAGGAAGGTGATGGGCAGGCTGCCGCCGCGTTCGATCAACTGGGTCAGCACGGCGAGGGAGGCGGTGACGACGCCGAGAATGAGGCCGAGGACGAGCAGGAGGCTGTGCTCACCCATGATCATACCGCGCAGGGCTCCGGCGCGGAAGCCGAGGGCCTGCATGAGGCCGAGCTCGCCGCGGCGCTCCAGCACATGGCGGGCGATGAGAACGCCGATGCCGGCGGTGCCCAGCAGCACGCCGAGACCACCGAGGACGGTGAAGATGCCGATGTAGGTGTTTTGCACGCTGAGGAACAGCTCCAGGCGCTGACGAGTGGGTTCCAGTGCGAGGCCTCGCTGCTCAAGCTGGCGTGTGAGATGGGCGGCGATTTCGGCTGATTGCTCAGGTTTGGCATCGACCAAAAAGAAGCGGTAGCCTGCGGCATCAGGATACTTGGAGAGGTAGTCTTTTTCAGTGATGATCATCTTGCCCTGCAAGATGGAACCGGCGAGGAGGCCGACGATTTTTACCTGGAAGGTGTTTCCGGAGCTGTCCTGGTAGTCCAGTGTATCGCCCACGCCTTTGCCGAGGCCCCACATGGCGGTGGCTTGATCGGCGATGGCGGGGATGCATGAGTCATCGTTGAGCTTGTCCCAGGAGCCTGAGGCAAAGGCGAAGGTGCCGGTGAGCTTGGCTGGGTCTGCGGCGACGAGAACGGGCTTTTGGGCGCGGTTGAGATTCAGGCAGCTGGCGTCGTCGCCATCGCGCACGCGGAAGGGCACCACGCGGGCCTGGGGCATGAGTTTTTCATCGAGGCCGAAGGCATCCCAGCCTGCTTTCCCATTGAGGTCTTCATACACTGGCAGTGAGGATTCGCCGATGAGGGCGAAGCCGCCGGTGCCGGAGTCGCGTGCGGTGGTGTCTCCTGCGCTCATGCGGAAGGCGTTTACTGCGACCACGAGGAAGATGCCGCCTGCCATCATGCCGATGACGGCAAGGCTGCGGGAAGGGCGACGGGAGATGTTGCGAAGACCGATCTGGCGGAGGGAACGAGCGAGCGTGCCGCTGTCCCGCCGCATCCAGCCGCGAAGGAAGAGCAGTCCGGCGATCATCATCAGCATGCCGGAGCCAAAGAACATGCCCGCGACGGCTTCGGGATTTTTCAGCACAAACCCTGTGGCGAGGAGTGAAAGCGCGACGACTGCGAGAATGAGCATTGGTTTGCTGCCATGCTTTTTCTGAGCGGGTGCGAGGTCATCGCTCCATGAACCGGCGAGCAGGTCACGCGCCTGGATTTTGAAGAGCTTCCGGCTGGCCCACCCGAGGGTGAGCAGCACAACGACCAGTGTCGCCAGTGCGGCGTAGAAGATGGTAGCGAAGCTGGCGCTGAAGATGAGGGGCAGCCCTTGTGTGGCTCCCGTCCAAATGGCGGAGAGACCATGCAGCGCGGATTGGGTGTAGAAGATTCCGCCAAACACGCCGAGCAATACGCCTGCCGTGGCGATGACGCCTGCCTCCAGCAGCCAGGCGCGGCGCACCATGCCGCGAGTCCAGCCCACAGCTAGCAGCAGGCCAATCTGCGCGGCACGACGCTCCAGTGTGAACAAGAACAGAAGCGCGGCGAAGACGAGAGCGGCCGCGATGAGAAACATGCTGAGGCCGATGAAGAGGCCGCCGAAATCCACGCTGCCTTTGGCGGCGTTTCCGGCATCTTGTTTTAAATCACGCGGCACCAGACCGATGTCTGCCAACTGCAGGCGCAGGGCGAGAGCATTTGACTTTGCCTCCATGGTCTGGCCTTCGTTTGGCAGGCGAATGGCGGTGAGTTTGCCAAAGCGATTGGCCCAGAGTTTTTGACCGGCAGCCAGGGTGATGAATCCTTTGGGGGTGCCTTTGAATTCATCCCAGTAGGCTTCGTCCTTGTCGCTGATGGACTTCATGTCCATTGTAATGCCGGGCTCCCAGTCTCGGCAGTTGTCCACGTCGGAGACGCCGGGGAAATCGGGAGTCCAGGCCTTGGTGACCATGGGATCATCCATGGGGAGGATCTTCGCGACTTTGAACTTCGCGGACTGCTGCTTGAGATCGCGACCGAGACCTACCACGAAGTATTTGACCTCCAGTTCATCGCCAATGGCGAGTTTGTGATCATCCGCCAGCCACTGGGTGATGGTGATTTCATCATCCTTGCCGTGTCCGGTGGCGGTGACCATGGAGTAGGGGGTGCCGCCCTGCTTGGAGGTGATGCCGTTGACCAGATAAGTGAGCACACCGTAGGCACCTTTGAATTCGCCGAGCTTGTCCGCGATGCTGCGGTCCAGGAACACGCGGCTGGTGCTGATCTCCCAGTCCTTCTGCGCGCCTTCGAGGCGTTTGAGTTTGAGTGCGAAATCTTCGAGGGTGCGATGTTCTTCCACATGCGCACGCAGGGTGTTGAACTGCGGATGAAGAAGGGCATTCACCCGGCCATCCATTTCGAGCTGGGTTTGAAGGTCAGCGAGATTGACGAACACCGAGTCTGGCGGCACCTGCGAGGCGGTGAGCTGAAAGGCGCCGAAGTCTTCCGCACTGATCACCGCAGCGACGGTGCGCCGGAGGGAGATGTCTTGATTGGTGCTGCCGGAGAGCGGGGCATCGCGCGAAATGGCGCTGGGGCGCTCCAATCGGACGAGGATGGTATCGCCAGCTTTCACGCCGAGTTTGCGAGCGAGTGGTTCATTGATGGCCACGGCTGATTTATCAAAGGTGATGTTTTTGGAGCTGGTGCTGAGCTTCCAGAAGCTGGCGTCCACGCCGAGCACCTGAGCGCCGTTGACACGCACCTTGCCATTGGCCGCGCTCGCCGCGCCGGTGGCGATGATAACGGGGGCTGCATTGGTTTTGCGCGCCAGAGTTTCGGTGAACCAGTGATCTCCGCCGAGAATGCCGCCTTCCACTTTGCCGAGGCGCAGGGCCGCCACGCGCTCCAGGCTGGCGCGCACGGAATCACCCACGAGCATGGAGCCGGTCAGAATCGTGGCAGCCAGGAAGGTGCCGAAGAGCAGGCCCAGATGACCACGCCAGTAATGGCGCGCGGACTGGAGGACGAAATCCGTGAGTTTCATTGCAGAGCGCCTTCGTGAATCGTCAGCACACGGCCCATGCGGTCGGCCTGTGCACGATGATGGGTGACCATGATCAGCGTGACGCCGCTGCTTTTCTGAAGCTGGAGCAACAGGTCGGTCAAAGTGTCGGCGCTGGTCTCATCGAGAGCGCCTGTCGGTTCATCGGCGAGGATGAGGCGGGGCTGATTGATCAGGGCGCGCACAAAGGCCACGCGCTGGCGTTCGCCGCCGGAGAGCTGAGCGGGCTTCCAGTCCATGCGGTCCTTGAGCCCCACCTGTTCGAGAAGGGATTCGGCGCGCTGCAAAGCGTCTGCGGGAGGTGATTTCAGAGCGAGCGTGGGGAGCAGGACGTTCTCAAGTACAGAGCACTGCGGCATGAGATGATGGAGCTGGAAAATGAAGCCGATTTTTTGACTGCGCACGGCGGCAAGCTGCTGGGCCGTCAGGCTGGCAAGGGCCTGGCCATCAAACATGATGTCACCGGAGTCGGGCAGGTCGAGCGTACCGAGAATGTTTAGCAGGGTGCTCTTGCCGCAGCCGGAGGGGCCGACGACGGCCACGGATTCACCGGCTTCAATGCTGAGATTGATGCCGCGCAGCACAGGCACCTGAGCGCCGCTGCCAGGGTCGGTGTAGGATTTGGAAACGTTGGTTAGTTGGATGAGTGGCATGGGAGCAAGCGTAGGCATGCGGTGGGAGTTGAACAGCGAGAAAATGAGGCATCCATCATGCCTGAATTGTCACTTTAGCTTCGTTATTCGGCCCGCTTATGGACGGTTCAGGCTGCTTGAACGATGCGCCAGCGCTTCGCTTTGAACTCATGGCGGGGCAGGGTGTTGGGCTCGGCGAGGCGAACTGAAATGCGGAGTGAGAAGGTGTCTTTCAGCTTGGCTTCGAGACGCTTCAGCAGCTGCTTCGCCACGTTGCCGTCCATTTCGACGACCAGTTCGATCTCGTCCATGGCATCCACCTTGCGCTGTTCGACCATATATTCGACGACTTCGGGAAACTGCCGCACGACGGCTTCGATGGCGCTGGGGTAGATGTTTACGCCGCGCACCACGATCATGTCGTCCACACGGCTGAGGATGCCGCCGTCGAGCATGAGCCGGCCTCGATGGAGTTTCTTTTTCACCCAGTCGCCGGTGCGGTAGCGCAGCAGCGGGCAGGCGGTGCGGTCCAGCGTGGAGAGGATAAGCTCGCCGCATTCGCCATCGGCCACTTCGACGCCTGTCTGCGGATCGACGATCTCAGCGAGGTAGGCTTCCTCCATGACCACGAGCTGCCGTGGCATGTCTTCTGTTTCGTAGCTGACGGGGCCGACCTCGGTCATGCCGTGATGATCAAAGACGCGGGCCTCCCAGAGATCCTCCAGGCGCTTGCGCACCTCGGGAACGCTGCCGCCGGTTTCACCCGCCACGATGATTTTTTGGATGCGCAGGCCCATGCGCTCCACGCCGGAGGGGGCACCGATCAATTCGCCGAGCCGCAGGGCATACGTCGGAGTACAGCACAGGACCGTGGCTCCGTAGCGAGCCATGGCCTCAAGGCGCGCCTGGCTGGACATGCCACCGGTGGGGATAATGAGGTAGTCCTTGGCCGCTGCTTCGTAGGCAGTCCAGAAACCGAGGAACGGCCCGAAGGAGAAGGCGAAAAAGATGCGATCGCGGCCTTTGACGAGTCCTGCGGCATCAAAGACGCGCTGCCAGCACTTGAGCATGGCATCCCAGCTTTCGGGGGTGTCGACCCAGGCCATGGGCACGCCAGTGCTGGTGCCGCTGGTCTGGCAAAAGCGGGTGTACTGGCCGATGGCCCGTGTCAGATTGGTGCCGAAAGGCGGGTGCGCGAGGCGGTCTGCCTGAATGTCTGCCTTGGTGGTGAAGGGCACCTGAGCGATGAAATCCTCAACCCGATTGAGGCGGCTTACTTTCAGCTGCCATTCGCGGATCTTCTTGCCGTAGAAGCTGTCTGTGGTGGCGAGATTGAGCACGATGGAGCGCAGCTTGCGCCACTGGTTGGAACGCAAACGAACTCGGTCGATCAATGGGGGGCCGTCCGGCACAGCGTTAGTGATGGCGAGGCATCTGGCGGGGTCAAGCAACGGGGTGGAAGAGGAAATGATGAAACCCGACAGGGCTACAATTTCCTCACGTCGATGCGCTGCATCAGCAGATGCTCATGGCCGGGCTGCACAGTGACGACATCTTCGCCTGCGTTGGCGGCTTCGATGCAGAGAAACTCGGGATAGGCTTCGTCGGGGAGATCGGCGAGGCGCTTGGATTTTTCGATCCAGGGATTCCACACGACCGTGGCGAGGCTGCCGGCTTTTTCGATGACGAGTTCGCGCTTCCAGAGGGGATCATGCACGATGACGGTGGCATCGGAGATGTACATGCGGTCCACTTCTTGATCGATGACGATGATGCCGTGCTGCGGGCGCTTGTCGGGTGACAGACGGCCTTCGACGTACTGCGTGCCGTGCAGGCCATGGATGGCGACTTTGCGGACGTCCTCCACATTGAAGTAGGTGTGCAGCGCGCCGGTCATTTCCCAGGCGGTGGTGCCGGTATTGGTCGCCTGCAGGGTGACCTGGAGCGCAACGCCCATGTGAACGTGCAGACGTGCGGAGAAGGAGTGCGGCCAGAGAGCCTTTGTGGCAGCGGAATCTGAAAGTTTAAGAACGATGTCCACTCCCGTCTCGGATTCACGGGCCACATCGACCTCCCACGCCATCTGGCGGACAAAGCCATGGGCCGGTTTGCTGCTGTCCGTGGGGTTCGGGCCAAACCAAGGCCAGCAGACAGGGATGCCACCGCGGATGGGCTTCCCAGTTTCCAGCACCGCCTCGGCGCTCATGTAGAGCACGGGATCGTGCCCTTCGGGAATCCAATCGGTTACGTGAGCCCCGTTCAACGCGATGCGTCCTGACGCAGCGGGATGCTCAATGACGAGGATGGGGTAACCGGCGGGTTCTTCGATGAGTGAAACGGAAGGAGGGAGTGTCATGCGGGCGCACTCATATCCTGAAGCTCGCTGGCAGCAACTCCGCCATCGACATCGACACTGGTTTTCCATCGCGCAGAAACCAGATGGGCGTGTCCGGCCATGCAAATTCTGCGATTACTTGGCGGCAGGCACCGCACGGCGGGAACTCATGTCCGAGGGCGATCACTGCCAACTCGGCGATCTTCATGCCGGGGCCTTCCTCTGCGACGGCGCGGAAGATGGTGTTGCGCTCCGCGCAGATGGTCAGGCCGTAGCTCGCGTTCTCCACATTGCAGCCGGTGAAGAGATTGCCCTGCGCCGTCAGCAGCGCACAACCGACTTGGAAGCGCGAGTAGGGGGCGTACGCTTTCGCGGCAGCGGCGGTGGCGTTTGCGAGCAGGGAGGAGGCAGGGGGCATTACTTCTTCTTTTTCTTCTTCGGTTCGGCTGCGGGTGGTGCTGTGGGAGTCGGAGAAGCAGGTTGCGGGCCGTCTTTGATCAGGCCAGCTCGCATGAGCTTTTCTTTAGCAGCATCCACTTTGAGGCCACCGGTTGGGAGTTCGAAGCCGAGGTTGTCGCCATTGGGCTTGAATCCGCTGCCGTCGGCATCGACGTAGATGGGGTTGTTGTAGGCGCAGGGGCGAACCTTGGCGTAGTCGCTGGTGCCGTAGCAGGTTTTTTGATCGCCGTCTTCGTCGATGGCGACGACGATGAGATGGGCGTCTTGCTGCAGCGGCACGTGGATTTTCTCGTCAAACTTGATCACGCCGTCCTTGAACATCTGCGGGTGGGATGCGCGGGTGAAATTGAGCTTGGGATCCGGGCGGCTGTTGACCAGCACCTGCACGCGGTCGATGTCCATCCAGTCGGTGCATTGGACGCGCACTTTGAGATCAATGCCGCCGGTGGAGCGGTCGTCATCTCCGGCGATTTTACCGTTCTGGGTGGTGACTTCGAGGAAGGGGCCGGTGCTGAGCACGAGGTGGCGGGCCTTGGCATGCGGGGAGAGTTCAGCCCAGTCGATCTTGGCGGGTTCATCGGTGCTGCTGGGAAGATAGCAGCGCCAGCATCCGACACCGTTGCCATAGACTGAGTGGGCATCTGCCACACCGACGGCGGTGACGCGCAGGCCTTGATTCAAAAGCTGACGCCAGACGAACTCACGAACGGCGGTGACCTTCATGGCCAGGGAGCCTGCCGGACGGCTGAGGCGGAATGGTGCGTCTGCGAGGATGTCTGTGCCTGCGCCATTTTGAGATTCGGCACCATCAATCATGCTGCCAACACCGACGAAGCCGCCGTCTTCAATGCCGTCGCTGTCACGGTCCACGAACATGTTGGAGAGGTCGGGGTGGTTGAACTGAATCCAGCGGTCGGCGCGCTCGGTCTGCCAGCGGCGCAGGGTGAGGACGGTGATGCGCGGGTCGTCATTCCAATCAGGAGCACCGCCGTTTTGCTTGAGGGGATCGGGTTCAAACGGGAAGGCATTGACGTGCTGGCGGCTGCCGGTGAGTTCGATGCCTTTGACGGTCTTGATGTGGGATTCGAGGCCGAGTGCTTTGATGGTGGGCTCCCAGTCGTAAAAGCGGTTGTGCTCGGTGGTTGGGGTGAACTCCAGGTTTTCTGCGGCGATGTTGATCAGGCGGCCGTCGGTGTCGCAGACGTTGTCGCCGCTGGGTGTGCTGTGATTGTGGAAGTCGGCGCTGATCCAGCCTTTTGTATCGACCACGCGTTTGAGAGTGCCTTTGAAGACGAATTCCTTGGCAAGCTCGACGGTTACTTCCTGCTCAAGATGGGAGTACTCCGGGCCACGCACCACGACAACGCGATATTTGCCCGGAGGAAGCTGCTGGGTGAACTGACCGTTTTCGCTCATGTATTGATCCACGCAGCCATGTGCACGCCATTTGGGGCCGAGATCAAGCTTGGGGGCGTCTTGGTCGAGGGGGGTGAAGTGCGCTTTGCAGGGAATGGGTTTGCCGGATTCATCGGTGATGTTGAAGCGGATGCGGGAGGCTGCGGCTAAGACGACCTTCGGGGCGGCGGTGGTACCTTCAGCCACGGTGAAAGCAATCATGGCTCGCGGGCGGCCCAGGTCTTCGATCGGCAGTTCCACCGGACCCAGCGGCAGCTTGAGGCTTACTTTACCTTCGGCATCAGGGTAAGCGGGGATGGACTTGTCACCATCGGGCACCTGCACCTTGGCAGTGGTGATGGCTTTGTCACCTTGTCCAAGAATCTGCGCGGTGATGCTGCCCAGTTTGCCTCCTTTGACGGAGCGCACTTCACCCACCGCCTGCGCAGGTGAGGTGCCCACGGCGAAGAAGCGTGAGATGACGACCTCTTGCCCCGGCGTTAGTTCCAGGGTGTCCGCGAGCTTTTCCGCGCCTTTGACACTGAGCGTGCCCACGGCGTAACCGCACTTGTGCGCGGGATTGATGGCATCCGTCCAGTAGATGTCGTCCGTGGTTGTCCCCGTGGCATCAAAGCGGGTGAAGTCGGATTTGGTGAAAGTCTTCTGCGACTCCTTGGTTTCGTTGCGCAGCGTGGTGGTGATGAAGATGCCCTGCACACCGTCCTGCACGCGGTATTCATGCCGCTTAAAGACGCCGCCGTTTTTGGCCGCCGTGGTCACAGATTCCACCGCTGCGCTGCCAGCTTCCTTGACTTCCACCTTTTTGACGTAGCTCACGAAGCCGTGGCCGCAGGGGGCGTAGATGACGAGTTGGTCGTTGTGCGCGCCACGCAGGGTCAAATCATAGAGGCAGCCAGGGGTCACGCCATCTTCGCCGTAGAAGGTGCTCATGTTGGCGCGGCGATTCGGCGAGTTCTGTGAGATCAGCGCCTCCACCTTGTCACTGCGCAAAACGAAGTCGCCCAGAATGCCGTCGGCTTCCTTGCCTTTGGGCAGCTCGGCCTCACGACCGAGCGCGGCTTCAAAAACTTCGGCGGCAGGCACGGAGCTTGCGATGAGGAGGGAGAGCAGGATGGCTGACTTCATGAGTTGGAAATGAAAGCTGTAACCAACGGTCTGCGGAGTGACATCTTGTGATTGGAAACAATTTAGTTAGTCTCATCGCGTGCCTTCTCATACCAAACGCCTCCTGTGGCTCGATCTCTTCCGTGGCCTGGCGGTGCTGGGCATGGTCTGGACACACTCGGCGAACACGTTTCTCGATGCCAGCCTGCAAAAAACCGCGTGGTATCATGAACTGAGCTATTATCACGGCCTGATCGCCCCGGCGTTTTTCTGGATTGCGGGATTTGTGCGGGCGCATGTGACAGCGTCGGCGCCAAAGCCTGCACTGCCCGCCTTGAAAAGACTGCTGATGGTGCTGTTCATCGGCTACCTGATGTATGTTCCGTGGCTGGATCTATTCCATGCGCAGGGGTGGCGTGCGGCATGCACGGTCAATGTGCTGCACTGCCTGGCCATCAGCGGGATGCTGATGCTGCTGGCGGAGCGATTTGGCAGGTGGCGGCAGGTGGTGGTGGTCGTGATGCTGGTCTTCTTTGTGGGGCTGCAAAAGTCGGCGGAGAGCTGGCACACGGGGGTGCTGTTCATTGATCAGTATTTCAACCGCAACCAAGGTTCGCTCTTTGCGCTGTTCCCTTGGGTGGGCTTCGGGCTCGCTGGATTTCTGACGCGTTGGCTTTGGGACGGCAAGGAGGGACGCAACGTGGCGGTGGTCTTTATTTTTGGGGCGTTGCTGGCCTTTGTGCAGCCGTATTCATGGCAGGGAGGGCCGCCTGAGTTCTTTCTGGAACGTCTCGGCTGGGTGATGATGGCCGCTGTGCTGGTGGCCTGCGTGGCGGACCGCCTCAGTGCCGTCACCGGCTGGCTGCGACTGGCGGGCCGTGAATCGCTGCTGCTGTATGTGGTGCATTTGCTGCTGATTCATGCGGTGCCGCTGCCGCGGCTGCCCTTGCAGTTTCTCATTGGCATGACCCAGACACTGTGGGGAGTGTTTTGGATTTTTGTGGGGCTCTTTGTCGTGTCGCTGGGGCTGGGGTGGTATAACGAGCGGCGAAAGATGCGGCGATAGCGGGGTCCATCCTGTTCACCTCCTCGCTCGCTGCGGAGGTGGCGAAGGTGCATCCTGCGCAGGCCATGGGTCTGCTGAAAACGCAGTGCCTGGGGTGCCACAATGCGGAGAAAAAGAAGGGTGGGCTTTCGCTGGAAACGCGAGAACTGGCCCTGAAGGGCGGCGAAAATGGCGCCGCCATCGCCGGAGATGCGGATCACAGCGCCTTGATCAAGGCGCTGAATGATCCGGGGGATGCCCACATGCCGCCGAAGAAGCAGATGCCGGAAAAGCAGATCAATTTGCTCAAGGCCTGGGTGAATGCTGGGGCGCCCTGGGATGATGCGGCGCTGAAGAAATTCGGCGAACTGACGCCTGCGGACAAACTGACGGGGCTGCCTGCGAGCCACACACCAGCGGCGGCGATGGCGCTGAGCGCGGATGGCAAACGCCTTGCTGTCGGACGTGGCAACCGGGTGCTGATTCGTGATGTTACGGCAAAGGATGCGCCGGTGGTGGCGACGCTGGAAGGCCACAAGGATGTGGTGCAGTCGCTGGCTTGGAATGCGGATGGCACGCTGCTGGCGGCGGGTGGTTACCGGAGCGTGCTGGTATGGAAGGCCCCGGCATGGGAAGTCGCGCATACTTTGTCAGCACCTCTGGAAGGTCGTGTCACGGGTGCGGTGTTTCTGCCGGACAATGTCACGCTGATTTTGGCCGATGGGGCTACGAGCATGAAAGGCGTGCTGCATCGCTGGAAGCTTGGAGAACCGAAACCTGCGCAGACGGTCGAGGCGCATGCGGACAATGTGTTGAGCCTGACCCTGAGCCGTGATGGGAAGCAGATCGCTACCGGCGGCGCGGATAACTTGGCCAAGGTGTGGGATGTGGCCACGCTGAAGGAACTGGCGCGGATCGAGGGCCATGTGGGGCACATCGTGGCGCTGGGATTCAGCGCGGATGGCAAGTGGCTCGCCACTGGGAGTGCGGACAAGGATCTGAAAGTCTGGGACATCGCCAGCAAGGAGATGATCATGCTGCTGGGAGACAAAACTTCGCCTGTGAACGCGCTGCTGTGGTCGCCGGATTCCACCAAGCTGACGTATTTCAATGACAACGGCAGCGTGCATGGTGTCACGGAATTGAAGGCGCATGATGGCGTGCGCCTTGCCTTTACCTCGGGGACTGACAAGAGGATCGGCACGCTTGAAGACGTGCCGAATGCGGCCGTGATGACGGCGGATGGCAAGAATGTCTATGCCGCCACCGATGCGGGCGATGTCTTCCAGATTGATGAGAAGCTGAAGGTCACGAAGCTGAGCGGCCCTGCGGCTGCGCCTGCCGCGCCGAATCCCAAGGCGCTCTCGTTCACGCAGGACATCCTGCCGGTGCTCAGCAAGGCGGGGTGCAACCTGGGCAGTTGTCATGCGAAGTCGTCCGGACAGGCAGGCTTCAAGCTCTCCATCTTTGCCTTCGATCCGAAGGGGGACTACATGGAGCTGGTCAAGGACTCGCGCGGCCGGCGGGTGTTTCCGGCCTTGCCGGAAGACAGCCTGCTGCTGCAAAAGTCCGTGGTGCGTGTGCAGCATGAGGGCGGGCAACGGTTTGAGCCGGACTCTGAGTCGGCGAAGACCATCGCGGAATGGATTCGGCAGGGCATGCCGTATGAAACGCCGGGCCAGCCTGCGCTCACGGGGATCGAGGTGGTGCCTGCTGAAAAGACGTATCGCAAGAATGAAGCGGGTACTTTGAAGGTCACGGCGAAATACAGCAACGGCACCACGCGCGATGTGACGGGCCTGACGGATTATATTTCGTCCGAGAAAGCCATCGCCGCCGTGGATGAGGAAGGTCACATGAAGACCACGAACGAAAGCGGTGAGACAGTCATCGTGGCACGCTACATGGGGCAGGTGGCCATCTCGCGGGTGGCCGTGCCTGCGGACAAGCTGCTGCCACCGGAACGCTACGCGAAGCTGACTGTGCGCAATGAGATCGACAAGCTCGTTTATGCGCGCCTGCAAAAGCTCGGCCATCTGCCCAGCGACACCTGCACAGATGCGGAGTTTCTGCGCCGCACGACGCTGGATGCCATCGGCATGCTGCCGACAGTGGACGAAGCCCGCGCCTTTGCGGCGAACAAGGATCCCAAGAAATATGAGCAGTGGGTAGATGCTCTGCTGCAGCGTCCCGAGTGGGCCGACCACTGGGCCATCAAATGGGGGGACCTGATTCGTCCGAATCCTTCGCGTGTCGGCGTGAAGCCGGTATATCTGCTGGACCAGTGGATCCGCCAAAGCTTCCGCGAAAACAAGCCCTGGGACCGCTTTGTGCGCGAACTGCTCACGTCACAAGGCAACACGCATCAGGACGGTCCTGTGGCGGTCTGGCGCGACAAGCGTGATCCCGTGGATGCGGCCACGTTCATCGGGCAGATTTTCCTTGGAGTGCGCCTTGAATGCGCCAAGTGCCATCACCACCCTACAGAGAAGTGGGATATGACGGACTATTATCAGATGGCGGCGTTCTTCACGCAGATGAAGCGCAAAGGGCAGGGGATCTCTGCGCCGATCAGCGGTGAGCCGGAGCAGATGTGGTTTGCGCCGGGCAACGCGGGCATCGAGCATCCCGTGACCAAGGCCACGCTGAAACCACGCCCGCCTGCTGACAAGGAGATCACCATCGCTGAAACGCAGGACCCGCGCGCGGTGCTGGCGGACTGGATGACCAACCCGCACAATCCTTACTTTGCGCCTGCGATCGTGAACCGCGTGTGGTCCAGCTACATGGGACGCGGCATCGTTGATCCTGTGGATGATTTCCGCGCTTCAAACCCGCCCACCAATGCGCCGCTGCTCGACTGGCTGGCGCAGGATTTCGTGAAGCACGGCTATGATTTGAAGCACCTCATGCGCAGCATCATGCTGTCGCAGACTTATCGCCTCAGCAGCCTGCCGAATGAGACGAACATCGCCGATCTGAAGAATTACAGCCGCAGCTACCGCCGCAGACTGCCTGCGGAAACGCTGCTGGATGCCGTGTGTGAAGTCACCGAGGTCCAGGAAACTTTCTCCGGCATGCCAGCGGATGCGCTGGCGAAGCAGACGTGGAATCACAAACTCGACAGCCAGTTCATGGACGCCTTTGGCCGTCCCAATGCCAGCTCCGAATGCCCCTGCGAACGCGATGCCAAACCCAGCGTGGTACAGGCGCTGCATCTGATGAATTCAACGAAGCTGCAGGAGATGCTCATCAGCAGCAAAGGCCGTGTGACACGACTGGCCAAAAGCGACCTCAAGCCGGAGCAGATCCTAGAGGAGCTCTACCTCGCCTGCTACTCACGCCTGCCCACCGTCGAAGAAGTGGCGATTGCAGGGAAGGCATTGGATGTGGGCGTGGCGAACCAGCAGGCGGCGATTGAGGATGTGCTGTGGAGTCTGCTGAACTCGGCGGAGTTTGTGTTTAATCACTGAAACCGATACTTTTGTTCGATTTCGCAAGAATCCCCTAGGTGGGGCGTAATTTAACCATCTAGCATTGTTTCACCCATGTCACGAATCACTCACAACTGCGCCGGCCACGTGCGGCGTGATTTTCTAAAGCTCGGTCTCACCGCTGCCGGTGGTGGCTTGGGCTTTACTGACCTTTTGCGTGCGCGAGCCATGGCGGCGCAGGCTCCGCAGCCTTCGATGTCACGGCCTGTGAACTGCATTCTCGTGTGGCTGGATGGCGGCCCATCTCACTACGAGATGTTTGATCCGAAGCCGGATGCTCCGAGTGAGATCCGTGGTTCACTGGGCACGATTCCGACCAGTGTTCCAGGGGTGCGTTTCTCTGAAAGCGTGCCGCATCTGGCCAAAGCGGCGGACAAGTTCACCGTACTGCGCAGCGTGACGCACAAGGACCCGAATCATGGTGGTGGCAATCATTACATGATGACGGGTGCGCCCACACCGGTGCCGGTGGGCTGCGGTGCCTTTGTGACCTTTCATCCATCTTTTGGCAGCGTGGTGAGCTACAAACGTGGCATCAAAAATGGTCTGCCCGCCTACATGACGCTGCCGAGCATCACCCGTAGCGGTGGTCCGAATTTCCTTGGTGCGGAGCATGCACCGTTCGTTGCTGGTGGTGACCCGAATTCGAAGGGCTTCAAGGTGCGCGACGTGGTGCTGCCTTCCGAGATTTCCGATGCACGTGGGCTCGCACGCCGCGATCTGCGCCACTCGCTGGACCGCATGAAGCGTCTGAATGATGCCGTGGCGGAAGATCCGGCGGTGAGCTTTGACACTTTCTACGGTCAGGCGGTGGATTTGATCGCCTCGAAGCCGGCGCAGGAAGCTTTCGATATTTCGCTGGAAGATGAGAAGACGCGGGATCTCTACGGCCGCAATGATGTGGGCCAGCGCATGCTGCTGGCACGTCGTCTTGTAGAAGTGGGCGTGCCTTTTGTGACCGTGAACTACGGCGGCTGGGATCATCACCGCGATCTGTTCAAGACCTGCAAAGGCGAGTTCATGAACAAGTTTGACCAGGGCATGGCCGGACTGATCACCGACCTCGACCGCCGTGGTCTGCTGGAGAGCACATTGGTCGTTGCACTGGGAGAATTTGGACGTACGCCGAAGATCAACAAGGACTCAGGCCGCGACCACTGGCCTGGCGCGATGAACATCCTCTTCGCAGGCGCGGGAGTCCCACGCGGCGGCATCGTCGGTGCCACCGATCCAAAGGGCTACTACGCCAGCGACAACATCTATTCTCCGGAAGATTTTGCCGTGACGCTTTACAACAAGCTCGGCATTGATCCGCATCAGGTGCTGCACACCAGCAGCGGACGCCCGGTGCAGCTGATCAACGGCGGCAGGCCCATCCGCGAGCTGTTTGCGTGATGCGCCGAGAAATGACGAATGACGAATGCAGAATGACGAATGGCCGCAGTGCGCTGGCGTTGATGCGCTTTGCTTCCCTTCGGGCTGCCTGCGGCAGTCTGTCTCGCTTCGCTCGGCTCGTCATTCTGGCTTCTTCCTTATTCAGCTCTGCACTCGCTGCGCCGCATGCCTTTGAAAGTCTCTTTCCTGCAGGAGGGCAGATTGGCAGCAAGGTCGAGACGCTGGTGAGCGGCAAGGGGTTGGAGAAAGAGACGCTTCTGGTCTGGAGCAGCGATCCGCATGTGGTGGTGCTGGCTGGGGACAAGCCGAAGAAGTTCTTTCTGAACATCGCCAAAGATGCCGTGCCCGGTCCTTGTCTGATACGTCTGTACAACGAAGCGGATGCCTCGCCGCCGCGCATCATCGAAGTGGGCCAATTTGAAGAGGTGCTGGAAAAGGAGCCTAATGACACGCTGGCTGATGCCAAGAAGGCTGAGGGCAAGATGAATCTGACCTTCAATGGAGTGCTGGAGAAAGCTGGCGATGTGGACACCTTCGCCATTCGGGCGCAGAAGGGTAAACGCATCCGGTTTGATCTGCATGGCTATGCTTTGGGTTCACCCATGGACCCTGCGATGCGGCTGCTGAACGAGCGGGGTGTTGAGATCGCGGCAGGGCATGACACGCACAATCTTGATCCGCGCATTGAATACACGCCTGCCGCCGATGGAGCCTTGTTTGTGCAGTTGTTTGCGTTTGCGCATCCGCCTGCGGCTGATGTCGCGTTTAAAGGCAGCGCCAGTCATGTGTATCGGCTCGCGGTGACGGATGAGGCAAAGGCGGTGACGAATTTGAGCGAGCCGGGGAAAATCACGCTGCCAGCGGTGCTCAATGGCTGCATCAGCAAGGCGGCGGAAGAGGATGCCTACACGTTCACAGCGAAGAAGGGTGATGATTTGCAGATCAGCGTGCGAGCGCAACGCATGCGCAGTCTGCTGGATGCCACGCTGCGGATCGAGGATGAGACCGGCAAATCTCTGCAGCAGGCGGATGACGCCGACAAAGACAGTCTGGACCCCACGCTGCGCTGGAAAGCGCCAAAGGATGGCGAGTTTAAACTGATCGTTGGTGACCGATTTCAACATGGCAGTGCGGAGCATCTGTATGAGCTGACGGTGAAACCGTTTGTGGCTTCGCTCACGGCCACGCTCGACACGCATGCCTATCGGCAGGAGGCTGGGAAGTCGGTGGAGGTGAAGGTCACGGTGAAGACGAACGGCACCTACGCAGGAAAGATCAAAGCGCAGGCGGTGCAGTTGCCTATGGGAGTCACGGCGGAGAGCGTGGATGTGCCGGTGAAGGGTGGTGAGGTGAAGCTCACGCTGAAGGCGGCTGCGGAGGTGGTGGCGAATCAAGCGCCGTTTGCCGTGGAGATTGTGACGAGCGCGCCGGATGCGGTGGAGACGGTGACGGCGAGTTATCCGATTCCGTTTACTGAGCCGCGTGGGGATTTGCTGATCATGGCTGATACGCATCCGTGGCTGACGGTGGTGGCGAAGAAGCCGTGAGGCTGGAGCAAGCAGGGTAGACTTGTGCTGTGCGGTTGGGGTGATTTGGGCGCGCTGATCGACAGGCTGGAGTGCCTATCGTACTTCACAAGCGGCGGGGCCGCTTCCCCAGGCACCGCCGCCGGGGGTTTGGATGGTGACTCGGTCTCCGGGTTGGACAGGGAAGGAGGTGCAGCCTTCGAGTGTTGTTGATTGACCATCGCGCAGCAGGGTTTGATGGCCGGTTTTCCCGGCGGAGCCGCCATGGAGACCGAAGGGAGATTCCACGCGATGCTGGGTGAGGAGGCTGATGGTGAGCGGAGCGAGGAACTCGAATTCGCGGATGACTCCATTTCCGCCGTGCCATTGGCCTTGGCCGCCGGAGTGGCGGCGGATGGCGAACTGGCGGAGGCGCACGGGGTAGCGTTGTTCGATGATCTCGGGATCGGTGATGGCGGTGTTGGTCATGTGCGTGTGCAAGGCATGAGCGCCGTGGTAGCCGTCTCCAGCACCGGAGCCTCCGGCGATGGTTTCGTAGTAACCAAAGCCTGAACCGCCGAAGAGGAAATTGTTCATCGTGCCCTGGCTGCAGGCCTGAAGGCCGAGTGCTTTGATGAGAGTATCGACGAGGCGCTGGCTGACTTCGACGTTGCCGCCGACGACTGCGGGATCGCGGGATTCATCGCCGGTGAAGGTGGGGTTAAGCAGGGATTCGGGGCAGATGATTTCCACGGGCTCCATCAGTCCTTCATTCAGCGGCAGGTCTTCCTGCAGCATAAGGCGCATGACATAGAGAATGGCGCTGCGAACGATGGCGGTGGTGGCGTTCAGATTGCGCGGATGCACGCCGGAGGTGCCAGTGAAGTCGAGAATGAGTTTTCCAGCGGACTTGCGCATGGAGACGGCGATTGTGGAGCCGTCATCGAGTTTCTCCGCAGCTGAGATCGCTGCGGGCAGGCGGTCGATTTGGGAGCGCATGACTAGAGCGGAGTGATCCAGGATGCTCTGCATCATGGGCTGCAAAGAGTCGTCTGAAAGTGAACGCAGACGCTCGGCACCATGGAGATTGGCGGCGAGCTGGGCATGCAGGTCGGCGAGGTTGTCGGCGAGATTGCGTGTGGGGTGGACTGCGGAAGTCAGCAGGGTGCTAATCTCATCGAAGCAGGATACGCCTCCGCGAATGAGGTGGCGTGGTGCGATGACGACGCCTTCCTCGATCAAGCGCGTAGCATTGGCGGGCATGGAGCCAGGTGTGATCCCGCCGATCTCGGCATGATGTGCGCGATTGGCGATGTAGCCGATGAGCGCATTCTTTGAATCATGCACGGGCGTGATGAGGGTCACATCGGGAAGATGCGAGCCACCGTAGGCGGGATGATTGGTGATGATGGTATCACCCGGCTGCATAGCGACGGCTTGTGCGACTTCGCGCACGCAGACGCCCAGCGCTCCGAGATGCACGGGAATGTGCGGGGCGCTGGAGAGCAGGCGTCCGTTGGGATCGAGCAATGCGCAGGAGAAGTCGAGGCGCTCGCGGATGTTGGTGGAAATGGCGGTGCGGCAGAGGAGAGCTCCCATGTCGCTGACAATGGAGTGGAAGCGATGGCGCAGGAGATCGCGCCCCAGTGTGGGGGGCGGGCCTGCTACCTGATCGCAGCGCAGCACATGGCCAAAGCCCGTGACTTTTTCCACGCGCCAGCCGGGTGCGATAACGATGGTGCTGAAGGCATCCTGGATCAGCGCGGGGGCTGGTTCGAGAGGCTGAGCGTGTAGTAGTGAGCCCTGAGTGGAGGTCTGGGGTTCGCGGAGAATGATACGCAGACTGACAAGCTCGATCTCGCGCCCGGCTGGCGGTGTGTAGCCAAACAGGCGTTCGTAAACTGCGCCGTAGAGACTGGGCAGATCGGCGGGATCTTGAAACTCCACCTGCAGCGGTGTGTCCTGGCCTTTGAGGCGAAGCTCAGCGATTTGTGTGCGCTCGCCTTGCGGTAAAGATGCAAGCTCGGCGGGCAGGATTGCCCGCCCTACTTCCAGCGGCAGGCGGATCTCTTTTTCGATGAGGCGTTCCGGCACGGCCTCCTGCAGACCGACGGCGCTGAGGATACCTGCATGTTCAGGGACGAGGATCGTCTGCATGCCGAGGGATTCGGCCACGGCACAGGCGTGTTGCGGGCCTGCACCACCAAAGGCAAGCAGAGCGTGATCAGCAGGAGCAAAGCCTTCACCAATGGAGATGCGGCGAATGGCATCGGTCATGTGCTCAATGGCGAGGCGCAGCAGGGATAGCAGGAGTTCCACCTCTGTGCCAGTGCCACCGGTTTGTGCATGGAGTTCACTTAGGCGCCGCTGCGCAGCAGAGACATCGAGCGGGATCGGAGCGCGAGCGGGGTCGAAGCGGCCAAGGAGAAGATTGACATCGGTGATGGTCAGCGGGCCGCCTTTGCCATAGCAGGCAGGGCCTGGATTGGAGCCTGCACTTTGGGGGCCGACTGCAAGACCGTGATGAGTGAGGTGGCAAATGGAGCCGCCGCCTGCAGCCACGGTTTCGATGGCGACGCACGGCGCGAGCAATTGCATGCCCGCCACATTTTGTGAGAAGCGGTAACCCGGGCGGGTATCGATGCGGGCCACATCGGTGCTGGTGCCGCCCATGTCGAAGGTGATGATCTTGGTGATGCCGAGGCGACGTGCGGCATTGGCGGCACCGATGGCTCCTCCGGCAGGACCGCTGAGCAGCATGTCCTTGGGCCGAATGTCATCGGCGGATTTGAGACCACCAGCGCTGGTCATCACCAGCATGTCCGGCGAGACGCGGCGGATGCCGTTGAGGAAGGACTGCACTGGCGCGTGCAGATAGGCATCGGCCACGGTGCTCTGGGTGCGTGGCAAGAGCTTGGCAAAGGCGGCGGTCTGATTCGAGAGCGTGAGGTGGGTGAATCCGCAATCGCGCAGGATGGAGGCGACACGAAGCTCATGCTGAGGATGAGCATGGCCATGCAGCAGGGAGACGGCGGCGGTGGTGATCCCTCGGGCGATGCACTCATGGGCGGAAGCGCGCACATGGGTTTCGTCAAGGGGTTCGAGCACCTCGCCGGAGATGCTGATTCGTTCAGGTACTTCGCAGGCGATCTCGTTGAAGATCACGCGCGGTTCGTGCTTCAGCGCGAAGAGATCACTGCGGCGCTGATCACCGATTTGAAGGAGGTCTCCGAACCCCCGGGTGATGAAAAGGGCGATGCAGCCGCCCTTGTGCTCCAGCAACGCATTGGTGGCACGCGTTGTGGCGATGCGGAGGTTGAGGGGAGGGAAATCGCAGCCGGGCGGGGTGTTGGTCAGGATGCGCGCGCCGAGCACCGGAGCCTCCTCGCCGGTGGTGAGTTCCAGCAGGGTGCCGGGTTGCCATGAGGCCGAGGAGTCGAGTGTGATCTCGCTGGTGTCATTGTTGAAGACGGTGATGGTGCGGACTTCAGTGCTGCCGATGTCGTTGATGCGGAAGCCTCGAAGGAAGTCTGCGGGTAGGGGAGGCAGGCCGGAGAGACAAACTTGGATGTTCGTCGTACTAGCTACGGCGGCGCGCAGATGGCCGGTGGAGAGTACTTTGCAGCGTGATTCACGGCCCTGAGGGTCGAGAGCGTGGCAATCTGTGAATGTGCCACCGGTATCGGCTGCGATGCACCACTTCACGGTTTTTTGGGCGCATCCGGGGGAGTTGCGAAGTCCAGGTCAGGCACCCAGCGCAGTTCCTTGAAGGCATCGTAGTACGGTTCGCAACTCGGGGCTTTAAAGACAGTCACGCCGCGCTTCACCCATTCATTGCCTTTGTTGGGATCGCCCAGGTCAAAGGAGATGGCCGCCTTGCAAAAGTAGTAAGCCGGGGTGTCGTCCATGAAGGTGAAATTTTCCGCGATGATCTGGTCGGCGGCGGGGCGGTGACCGAGCTTGAGCTCACACAGCGCGCGTTTGTAATGAACGAGGTGGCGGATGACCATGGGCAGCTTGGGGTAGTCCGTGGCCAGTTTGGTGAAGGACTGGAGCGCCGTGGTGAAATCGTGCTTCACAAAGTAGAACTCGGCGAGATTGAACTTGGGCAGGGGGCTCTCCGGCTGGAGTTGCGCGGCTTTTTCAAACTGGGGCAGAGCGAGGTCGAAATCACGACGGCGTGGCGCCAGGTAGATGTCGCCGCGCAGGGCGTAGATGTCGGCCAGGTTGGGGTTGAGTTTCTCGGCTGCATCCAGTTTTTCTAGCGCGTCGGTGTAGCGCTGTTTGATGCGCATATCGCGGGCTTCCAACAGGAGTTTTTTGACCTCGTCGGAAACGGGCGCTTTGGCGGGGGCTTGCGCCAGTGAGGCGGCGGCGCCAAGCATCAAGAACAAAAGGGGAAGAATCAATCTCATGGCAGAAGGTTAGAACGAGAATGGGAATCAGGCAAGGCGGGCGCGCATGTTGGTTTCGGCACCGTCGCACAGGCTGCGGAGGATTTCAGGGCTGAACCACTCGGCTCCAAGTGACAGAATTGTTTCACGCACCATGCCGTCGGCGGAAACGACGCGCATGGGGCGTTCCTGGATGTATTTGGCCACTAGGCGCTCGATGATGGTGTCCGCCGTGGTGCCGGGATCGGCGTAGATGATCTGCAGGCCCTGGGGCTCGCGCTCTTCGTTGGTGCCTTGTCTGGCACCATCAAACACGACAACGACCTGCATGCCGCTCATGTCCTGAAGGTTGCGCAGACGTTTGAGCAGCTCTGTGCGGGCAAGATGACGGCGAGAGGCAACCCGATGCTCACGCTTCAGCTCCGGCCAGGCGTGAATGACGCTGTGACCGTCGACAAGCAGGTAGGTCAGCGGAGCGGGCATTGGGCCGAGTTAAAGGTTTAAGCTCACGTTTTCAAGCTGGGAGCGATTGAGCTGCCAACTTTAAACTTTTCGCTTAAACCTTTGAACTGGGTGCTCAGACCGGCGTCGCTTTGGCCCGCTCGTATTCCTCATTGATGAGGCAGAGGTCGCCAAGGGCGTCTTTGAGGGGATCGATTTCTTTGGCGCTGAATCCGAGGTGGAGGTGTCTGCGCCAGCCTTCGGCATATTCGAACCGGCCAGAGAGCCTGCCGATGGCGCGGGAGGATTCATCCATGCTGATCAGGTAGGAGTCCATGCCCTGGCTGACATCGAGCCAGTGCTTTTGGCTTTCGTGGGCGGCGAGGGATTCTCGCTTGAGGTCATGAACGCTGGTGGTGTCCACATACTGCCCGGCCTGGAGTTTCTGGCGCAGGGGATCGCACTGGCCGTGCGGCATGGCGTGATAGACGGTGACGTCGTGCGAGTAGTACGGGAGGTGGGGATCGGTCTGGAAATTGGGAATGCAGTGCGAGAACGCGGCCGTGACGGCAAGGCGGCATGCCTGCATGTGATCCTCCATGTAGTCCGCAGGGGCATGGGTCAGGACGATGCTGGGCTGGGCCATGCGCACGACAGCGGCGACTTTGCGAAGGTAAGGCACGCAGTAGGTCAGCTCCAGATCATCGCAGATCGGTGGATAAAAGGTGGCGCCGAGGATGCGTGCGGCTTCCTTGCCTTCCTCCAGACGTTTCTGCGTCGTGGTGGGTCCGTCCATCTGCACGGAGCCGCCGTTGCCGGTGCAGAGGTTGACGTAATGGATGTCCCAGCCGCGCTCTTTGAGCAGCAGCAAGGTTCCTGCGGCGACGAATTCGATGTCGTCAGGATGGGCGAAGATGGCGAGGGCGGAAGGCATGGGGGAATGACGAATGACGAAGCAGGAATGTCGAATGACGGATTTACATCGCAAAGATTTTGTCCATGCGTTCGGTGAGCATTTTGAGGCCGTTGGGATTAATGCCGCCGCGCTGTTCGCTGATGGCCCAGCCGGTGTAGCCGACGTCATCGAGGGCTTTCATGATGGCGGGCCAGTTGTTGTCGCCTTCGGTGAGGTCGCAGTCGAAGCCTTTGTAGATGCCTTCTTCCTTCATCTTCTTGGTGCTGTACTCTTTGACGTGGATGCGGTTGATGCGCTTGCCGAGCACCTTGATCCACTGCTCCGGCCAGCCGAAGCGCAGTACGTTGCCGATGTCGAAATGCCATCCCACGATGGGATCGCCCACTTCATCGAGATAGCGCACGGCTTCGAGGGGGCTGAGGATGAAGTTGTTCCAGACGTTCTCGATGGAGATCTTCACGCCGAGTTCCTTCGCCAGCGGCACGGCCTTCTTGATCTGGGCGATGGAGCGGTCCCAGGCCTGCTGATAGGTCACATCATCGCCGACAGTGCCAGGAACGACGAGAATGGAATCTGCGCCGTAGG
>JAPLUN010000181.1 GCA_026397715.1 Verrucomicrobiota bacterium | reverse complement strand
GGCGCGGATGTCAGCATTGCAGGAACGCTCAAGCGCGCGTCGGCGGAGTGGGTGGTGATTGAAAAGAACGGCAAAGAAATCTGGATCCCCAGGAACGTGATTTTGCTGATTGAACAATGACGTCTGCTGGACCCTGCGCTGCTGCGACTCTCACTCACCCCACTTCATGAAAACGATCCTGATCACTCTGGCCTTGCTGGTGCAGGTTTGCAGCGCTGCTCCGGCGGCCGATCCTGCCCAGCCCGCCGCAGAAGACATCAACGCGGAACTGGCCAGGCGTAATCTGGAACATTTCACGGGCTACCTTTCCAAGTGCCCTGAAAATGAGATTCGCTGCCTTTGGTTTGGAGGTGGTACCATCAGCGTGGGGATGATCATGCAGATCCATCTTCATGAGTCGAAGGTTTACACGGTGCGGGATGCGTTTGACTGGGCGGAGCAAAATGCGAAGACACGGGAGATGAGCCACTACCAGATGGTGGTAGCGAGGGAGCTGCTGCCGCGCCTGCCAGCCAGCACTCCCGGCGTGCCCTTTGCCGAAGGGCTGCATCTTTCCTTCTGGCAGGGCAAGAAGCTGCAGACCGTGACCTACAGCAAGAAGGCGGTGCCGCTGCTGGTGCAGCGGCTTTATGACGTGGGCGGCGGTGCGGCTGACTTCACGTATGCGAAGGAGACGCCATGAAGGCAGCGGTGCCTGCGGTTTTGCCAGAGTGGCAGAGCGTGCGTGCCAGGGCGATGAGACTGGATCTTTTGAACGCTTTATCTGAATGAGCATACAACAACTGCAGGAGATTGAACGGACGCTGGGTTTCAGCTATCCGGCTTCGTTTGTTTCGATGTTTGCGGAGTTCCAGGCGCTGCTGGGCACGGAGGGTTTCCGCAGCCTGTTTCCCGGTGCGTCTCTGATTTGGTCAGCGCCTGACATTGCGGCAGCCCAGGCGGACATGCCTGCGGCCTTCCTGCCCTTCATGCGTGAGGTGCAGCCGTCCTGGCCGGAGTACTACGCGTTTGATCTTGGCAGTGGCGGCCCGGAGTTTCGTGTGGTCGTTTGGTCAGACCATGCCGTGGTAATGGACTGGGAAAATTTTCCCGTTTTCCTTGCGTGGATCCATGAGCACATTGCCCGAGATGAGACCTCACCTTGACCCGACACAATGGCGAGCTCGGCATGGCGCTGCGGTTTGCCCGCGTGGCATCCAGCTCGCGGGTGATTAATCCGGGACATCAATCGCCTGCATCAAGACCATGAAGACTCGAAACATTTTGACCTCACCGCCCCAGCTGCGCAGCGCCCGGTTTACTTACGGGTTTCTGGTGTTCATGGTGCTGCTCTTGCTGTGGAATGTTAAACTGTGGTGGTCTGTTCCGCCGTCCTATCCTTATGATCGCTATACCAACCTTGTGGTGGTGCTCATGCTGCTGCTCAATCATCTGGCATTTCAGTTTCGCTGGCCGCGCTGGGGGATGATTGTCATGCGCCTTCTCGCCTTGGGCTGGTGCGTCTTTGGCTTGTTTTATGTTCTTTATTGGTCGCCCATTCTTTACCCTTTGAAGCAGGCATCGCCGTAAATCCTGATGCCGCGCCTGCGGTGCTGTCCGCATGCGTAGGCTTCTGCTGGGGCATGCGGGCACTCTTTGCTTGAGCTGGGAAGTGCAGCGCAACATACTCGCGCCCGAGACTGGCCGTGCGGCCGGAAAACAGAGTTCATCAACCATGGCAACCGCATCACAACTATCGAGACAGAAGGCCTCCAACCGCAGGATGCGCAGCCAGGGGTACCGCATCTTTGAACAGCCGCTGTATGTGAGCGATGATGCGGAGGCGGTGATCCGCAGCCCACAGGAGACGCTGCGGCGGGCGATGATCCTGTGGCAGCTGGGCTGCTGTGCGGATGGCACTCCGCATGCGGAGATCCGTGAGTCCATGGAGCGCTGCGGGCTGATGCCCGACCTTTCGCCCGAAGAAGCGGAATACATGGCCACGCCGTTTCATGATGAGCAGACGGACACGGACATGAAGTGGAACCTGGAGGCCTCATGGGTGCTGCTGTGGTCACTGAAGCGGCTGTGGTGGCTGAACTGGCCGGAGACGCTCTGCGGCTGCGGGCGCATGGCGGGCATCCTGCGCCGGCTGGAGTCCGCCGAGGGCATGCAGCGGGTGTTTGCCATGCACTCCAAGGCGCGCATCCTGGACATGCTGGATCTGACGCTGCGGCAGCACTGGGCCGTGCGGGATGACTACGTGCGGGGCGTGCACGGCATCCACCCGGTCTTTGCCCGCGTGGTGGAGCGGCGACACCATGCGCTGCTGTGGCTGACTTCCACAACGCCGTGGGATGAAGTGGAGACGCACACCTAGCGAAGGATGACCATGAACCCGATGAAAATGAGAATTCTGCTCTGGTGCCTGGGCATCGTGGCAATCGCCGCGTTTGGGACGGCCGGTCTTGCCATGTGGGGCATTTTCCACCCGAAGAACCTGTATTCGTCAGATCAGCTGGCCCCGTTTCTCACCGCCACGGAGGTGGAGCTGTACTCCGTGAATCCTGAGAGGATGGACTATGGCGAGGATCCGCACGCGCCTGATGCGCCGGAACCCAAACGCATGAAGACGCCCTTCGGTGACTTTCACGACTATCCGGTGCTGGGCATCTGCAAGATCACGGCAGCGGCTGAACTGGAGGCCGTGCGCAAGGCGGTCAAGGCTCTGGATGCCGCCGGGCGGCAGTGGAGCGGGGGCATCGTGATGTGCTTCAACCCACGGCACGGGCTGCGAGTGCGGTCGGGTGGCAGGACCTGTGATTTGCTGATATGCTATGAGTGTTCAGCGGCGCATATTTATCGGGACGACGCGGAAGATGGCATCCTGTTTTTTTCATTGCCCCAGGGGACGCCCAGCCCCAGTCCGGAAGACCTCAACAGCCTGCTGAAAGCCCATGCCGTGGCCTTGCCCAAGAAACACAAACAACGATGAGGCACGGCAACCCGCCCATGCGAACCACCCCATGAATCCGACTCCCGAATCTTATACTCAGATGGTCCGAGACCTCGACACGCTGCGTGCCTCGGTTTCTGATGCATTTGAAAGCAATGCGGCGGAGTTTCAGTGCAGCGCGGTGATGACGGAGGCGGAGGTGCTGGCGTTTGAGAGGGCGCATGCGGTGCGGCTGCCGGAGGAGTATCGGGCGTTTCTCATGAGCGTGGGCAAAGGCGGCGCGGGGCCGGGCTATGGGGTGTTTGATCTGGGCGAGTGCGATGAGGGTTTTGATTTCCGTGCGTGGCATGAGGGGGATGGTTTCGTGGGCACTTTGCGACTCCCATTCCCTCATACGGCGGCGTGGAATGATCTGACGGGCATGCCGGAGGATGAGCTCTCTGAAACGGACGAGGCGGCGTATGAGCAGCAGAGGGCGGCGTTTGAGGAGGATTACTTTGCGCCGCTGGACGGGGCGATCCCGATCTGCCATCTGGGCTGCGCGCTGCGCCAGTGGCTCATCGTGTCCGGCCCGGAGGCGGGCCATGTGTGGGAGGACAAGCGCGCGGACTATGAAGGGCTCTCGCCGCTGCAAACGCATGGAGCGGAGAGGGTGAGTTTTTACTCGTGGTATCGCGCGTGGTTGGATGAGGAGATGGGGAGGTAGGGCGGAGGGAGGTGCTCATGCCGGTCTCAAAGGGTATTGACGCACTGGGCCAAACTGTGTCTCATCGAGTCTTTCCCCACAGCAACCCCGCCCATGACAACTCCGGATGATTTGATGGAAGCGCTTGGCATCCCTCTGCATGAGGAGCCTGAAGCTGGCAGCTTCTACATGGGCCTGGACGGCACCTGGCGGCATACGTGTGCGGCTGACTTTCCTTTTCAGGAGGATGTGGAACTCGTTTTCGACATGTCCGTGAAGTCGGCGCAAATGCCGGTGACGATGCCAGCAAACGTCGCGTGGCTGCAGGACCACCTGGCGGACATTTGGAATGCGGCGGCCGTGGCGATGAACGAACTGGCGGCGGCCCATGAGATCGAACTGGAAGGTGATTTTCAAGTGGAGCCGATTCACTTCAAGATGCCGATGGATGCCGTGGAAACTTCCATGTGGAGCGTCTCGATTGAGCCCTGCGGACTCGAAGGTGCGTTCGAGATCAGCTTCCGTGGACTGGAGGTCGTCGGACAGCGGTACGACGGATAATAACTTGCCGATGAGCATTCGACACTCCCAGTAATGAGGTGCGAACAAAACGGATATAGGCGGAGGCGCAGTTTGTAAGTGACACACCCGCGCTCCAGCTTTTAGAATTGAGCATGTCCTCTCTCCCTCCACGACACCTCTGCATCGCGGGCGCGCTGTTCATCGCGGCAGGTGTGGGAGCGGTGATTCACATCGTCGCAAGTCTCATCGCAGGCCGCATCTTCTTCGACTTTGGATTCATCGGGATCGGCATCGGCTACGGGATTCTGATTGGGAGAGCCTCATCACGCAAGTGGGCCTTGTTCCTCGCCATCGCGGGCCTCGTTGGAACCGTGCTGTTTGGAGCCAGCACTGCCTACGACCATTTCACTGGCAGCGCGCCTCTGCCTTATCCAGCCAGCACCTACATGATCGTCGAAATGGCGCTTATCTCGGGCTCCTGTCTTTACGTGCTCACCGCCCTCTGGCGCAGCGGGCACCAAGAATGGTTTGCGGCGGAGAAAGAAGAGCGCTCGGCAGCGCAGACTCTGGCCTGGGCGGTGGCGGCAGTCGCGGGCGTCTTTCTTTCCTCACAGAGCGTGACGGAATGGTGGAGGCAGGAGAGGTATGAAAAGGCTTTCCCGCTTTGTGTCAGGGTCGTGCCCTACAATGCCGAGAATGGGGAGGGGCTGACGAACCTCTCCATCATCCACCAAGGGCGGAGGAACATGATGAATTTCGAGCCGAAACTTCCAAGGGTGACTTACCAAAGCAGCTTCAGTTCAGGGGGACAGCAGCTCGAATTTTACGGTGTGGCCGCAGCCCCCTTTGAAGTGAAGCTGGGCTCCGCTGGCTTTCAGGACCAGACGCTCACGCTGACGCGAGAGTCCAAGCGTGAGATCCGCGTGCCGATGCAGCCGCTGGTGCCCACGCAGCCGAAGCGAGACGCGGATGGAAAACCGGCGGCGCCTGTTGTGAAGGAATGATCTCTGCCAACGTCTTCACCCGCAACCCATCCCATGCCCTTTTTCCGACCATGCTGACTCAGGCCGTCACCAATCGCCGCAATGACTGCTCCGTGCTGATGTTTATCGCGTTCATCCTGGTCTGGGAGGCGGTGATCTCGCTGCCGGGATTTTTGTACTTCTATTTTTGGGAGGGGGCCGGGCTGCCGTTTTCCGCCTTCATGGGATTTCTGCTGGGGAATTTGGTGCTGTCTCTGCTGGAGGCACTGGGTGAGGTGGTGGCGTTCGTGCGCCGGCTTCTGGGCATGGCTCCCGTGGCGAAGAAGGGGCGGAAGAAAGAGACCGTGCCAAGAGCTGAAGGTGAGTAGCGGCAGCGCGGTGGGGCAGAAGAAAACGGAGACGGGCGCGGGCTTGCAGG